>JAFYFR010000077.1 GCA_017543645.1 Bacteroidales bacterium | reverse complement strand
TTAATATTTTTTTTATAACATTGATTCTTAAAGGGTTAGTGTGGCATCAAAATCACTTTTTTTCATTTCTATCTTTTTTATACATCTATAATAAATAAGTGTATTGATATTTTTTTTAGATTTGCTAAAAATTTAGTTATGGAAGAAAAACGAGGATTTGCATATTTGTTCAGAAATTTCTTTTGGGACATGATTCTGATGATTGTCCTGATTTTGAATTTTCTCTGGATTTTTTTTGACTGGATGTTTTCTGTCCCTTTTTTTCAGGATTTTTTCAAGGAGTACACTACGTCGTTTTATGATTTTTATCTGCCCATCAACCAGAACTTCGACCTCTACGACTTATGTTTTGTAATTGTGTATGTGCTTGATTTGCTGATAGGTTGGATAATTTCGGTATTCAAAAAGAAAAAGCACTTTCTCGACTATCCTATTTCGCACTGGTACGATATACTCGGATGCATACCGTCGGGGTCGTTGCTGTTTTTCAGGCTGCTGAGGGTTTTCTCCATATTTATCCGCCTCGACAAGATGCGAATTTTAGACCTTCAGCGTATCTATTTTGTGAAAAAGATTATTAAGATATTCAACATAGTGATAGAGGAGGTGTCCGACCGGGTGGTTTTAAACGTGCTGCGGGGTGTGCGTACCGATTTTGCAGAGGGGCGTCCGATTTCCAAGTCGATAATGACGGATGTGATAGAGCCTCAGAAAGACAAGGTTATCGAATTGGTTTTCAATAAGTTTACTGATATTTCAGCTGCCGCTTACAACGAGTATAAGGCCGATTTGAGACAGTATGTCCAGGAAAAAGCCAAAAACGCCGTCAACAACAATCGCGAGCTTGCCAAGCTGACCTCCGTGCCTGTGATAGGTTCGTCGATACGCGGAATTTTGGAAAAATCTGTTGCCAACACCGCTTACGAAACTATCAGCGGCGTGGTTGAGGACATTGTCTCCGAGAAAGGCGCGGCTGTGCTCAAGGACATTACCACGAGGGTGACCGATTCTATTTTTAAGGATATGCAGGACGACCTTGGCGAAATTGTAAAAAATGTGGTGGTTTCGTCGCTCGACCTTATCGAGAAAGAGACCAACGTGAAACAGTGGCGTATCGACGAAATCAACGACGACATCTACCGCCTGAAAGCCAAAAACAATCCAGAAAAATACGAAGATGCTATCAACAAACTTATTGAAAAACGAAATCAGTTGATTATTAGTAGGTTCAGAGAAATTGAAACAGAATCTTAAAAAAATATTCAAAAAAATTTTTTTTATTAGCGCAAAAGTATATACATTTGCACCGCAAAAAGGGAACGGCCCTATCTTCTAACGGTTAGGAAACAAGATTCTCAATCTTGGAATTGGAGTTCGATTCTCCATGGGGCTACAGGCAAAAGGATTTCAAAAATGCTTTGGAATCCTTTTTGGCTATGTATAATTCGGGTGTTGATTGTTTTTCATATATGTTTAAAATGAAAGGGACTGACGTTAGTCGGTCCCTTTCGTTTTAAACAATGAAAAATAAAAATATGTGCAATAATTGCAGCCGTGTTAGATTTTGCTTTTCAGCATAGCGAGCAGAACGTCCATTCTTTCGCCCTGTTTTTTGAACTCTTCGATAAACATTCTGTTCTGCAAAAGAAGTTCGTCAACGGTAGAGAGCGTTTTTGAGGGTTGCGGTTCGAGCTTTTGGGCGGCTTTTTTCTCCTCCTTAGGCAGAACCTTCTCTTCTTTTGCTTTCTCCTCTTTTGGTTTATTTTCTGTTAGTTTCTCCTCTTTTGGTTTCTCCTCTTTTGCTTTTTTGACTTTTCTGCCTCTGCGCTTTTGTTTCTCTTGGGCGGGTTGCTCCTCTGTCGCAGGGGTTTCCTCGGGGGCGGGAGCGTTTTCGTCAGCTGGTTCAACGTTGGTGTCGGGCAGTGCGTTTACTGCGTCGATGACGGTTTGTTGAGCGTCTTCTGCCGGCTGTTCGTTCTCAGGCTGTTTGAGAAGCCATTCGCCGTCGATGGTTTCGTCTATTTGTTTGAGTTTTTCTATAAAGTTTGAAGGAACTTTTTTTCTGTTGTTGGCTATAGTAGAAAGGTACGAACTGTTGTAACCTAATTTTTTGGCGAGGTCGGTCTGGTTGGTTATCAGACCTTTGTCGCGCAGCTGGGCTACCAGTTTTTTGAATCTTCCCTCGTAAGTGTCTTCGGTGTGGTAAAGCGGAGCGTCGGGTGAATTTCTGAACAATTTGCCTTTGCCAGTCATTATGAATTTGATGTTTACGTTTTTGAAAACTTTTTTGATTTCGTTGGCTTTTTTGAGCTTGAAAGACTCTTTGATAGTGCTTACGTAGCCTACCGACCAACCTACGGTGCGTTCAAACTTGGCTACCGACAGATTGAGCTCGTGAATTAGGAACAATACTCTTTCTTTTATAGTCTGTAATTCCATATTATAAATATTTAAGCGCAACGCATAAAAAATTCATTGTTATTTTTTATGGATTGCAATGTTATTAAATGAGTTAACTAATCATGTTTATTATTACGGTTACAAAAATAATAATATTTTTAAAACGGCAAATACAAAAATCAAAAAAAATTTGTTTTTTTTCAATTTAAAAAAATCATTGTCGGTTTTGTTCATTGCAAAAAAATCCCTATACTTGCATTGTAAAACATATAAAAAAATGAACACAGAGCAGCAGTTTGATGCGGTGATAGAGCGTTGCCGCAGATTGTTTGAAAAAAAGGCTTCCGACTACGGCACGGCATGGCGTATTATGCGGCCTCAATCGGTTACCGACCAGATACTTATAAAAGCCAACCGTGTACGCGAACTGGAGATTACCAAAACCGCTATGGTGGACGAAGGCGTAGAACCCGAGTTTGTCGGCATGGTGAACTATTCGATAATGGGGCTAATCCAGTTGGAAAAGGGATTTGCCGCCACAGCGGATATTTCTGCCGCACAAGCTGTTGTGTATTACAACAAGTACGCGGCACAAGCCAAAGAACTGATGCTCAAAAAAAATCACGACTACGGCGAGGCTTGGCGTGCTATGCGTATCTCAAGCATCACCGACCTGATTTTGATGAAGCTCTTCCGTATCAAGCAGATAGAAGACCACGACGGAAAAACCGAAGTGTCGGAGGGCGTTGACGCGGGATATTTCGACATTATCAACTATTCGGTGTTCAACCTTATAAAATTAGACGAGCAAAACATTACCAAGTAACTATTTAAACTATTTAAAATATGAGATTTTTACTGTTTATTTCAAGATTGATTGTAGGTCTTGTCTTCTGTTTTTCAGGATTCGTCAAGGCCGTAGACCCGTGGGGTTCGTGTTACAAGTTTACCGATTATTTCAACTACGCCTTTGATATGCCGGCGCTTGCGGGCATGTCGCTGCCTTTGGCATTTATCCTTTCGGCGTTGGAATTTACCACGGGCGTAATGCTTATATTTAAACTCAGATCCAATATCGCGGCATGGCTCGCCTTAGGCTTTATGATTTTGTTTACGCCTCTTACGCTATATCTGGCTATCAAGAATCCTGTGCACGACTGCGGATATTTCGGCGACGCTATAGTGCTTACCAACTGGGAAACTTTCTATAAAAATCTCATCCTCTGCGTATTTGTGGTTTTTATTTTTATAAAACGCAAAATGTTGGAAAACAAGCTTTCGGACAATGTAGAACTCGCTTTGGCTATTGTGGTGTTTATCATTGGCATCGTGTTCCAGCATTTTATGGTACGCCATCTACCTATCATCGACTTCCGTCCCTACAAGGTGGGAACTTATATTCCCGAAAAGATGGTATATCCCGAGGGTGCTAAGACCGATGTTATCGAGCATCTTTTTATTATGGAAAACACGCAGACCGGCGAGCGAAAGAAATTCACTGTGGAGGAATATCCTTCTGATACAGAGCTTTGGAAATATGTCGACCGCGAAGACCGTGTGATAGAGGAGGGCTACCGTCCGCCGATTCACGACTTTACGATGGTTCCGCCCGAAGATTCCACCGGAACCGACTATGTGCCTATGCTTATGGAATACGAAAACCCTGTGCTGCTTGTGGTTATGCACAAATTATCGAAAGCCGACGAAGACGGTCTCGAGATGCTCAAAGAGCTCGAGCAGTACGCGCAGCGCAAGGAGTATGTGATTGGTGCGCTCACATCGAGCAACTTGGATGAAATTAACGCTGTAAAAGACAAGTACCAGATAACAATGCAGTTTTTCAATACCGATGATATTACGCTCAAAACCATTGTGAGGGCAAATCCCGGTATAGTGCTGCTGCAGAAGGGCGTTGTCAAAGGCAAATGGAATTTCAGAGATTTCAAGTTTGACTAATGGGTATTTTTAATTTCGGGTTTGTAGACCTCGTAGACATATTGCTGACTGCCTACATTATTTATTTTGTTTACCAAAAATTCAAGGGCAGCACGGCGATGAACCTGATATTCGGCGTGTTTATCATCTACATCGTGTGGATGGTAGTACGCGCCTTGAATATGAGCCTGATATCCTCCATCATGAACAATGTGGCGAGTGTGGGGCTGTTGGCTTTGGTGGTGGTGTTTCATCCTGAAATTAGAAAGTTCCTGCTTGAGCTTGGCAACAAGTCGACGCTTTCGAAAATCTTTTCGATTGAACGTATTTTTCATAAGGTGATAAAGCAGCCCGCCGACCAGCTTAACATTCATGAGATAGTGAAGGCGTGCGCCAGTTTTGCCAAGCATAAGGTGGGCGCGCTGATAGTTTTGCCGTCGCACTCCGATCTTACATCGATAATGGAGACAGGCGAGAGGCTCGACTGCAATGTGAGCGCGAGGATTTTGGACGCTATTTTCTTCAAGAACGCACCTTTGCACGACGGCGCGGTGATTATTACCAAAGGAAGGATTACCGCTGCCAAATGCGTGTTGCCAGTGTCGGCTAACATGGATTTGCCCAAGAAGATAGGGCTCCGCCACCGTAGCGGCATAGGCGTAAGCGAAGTGTCCGACAGCCTTGTGATTATTGTATCGGAGGAGCGCGGCGAAATTTCTTATTCCGAATACGGCGGCATTGTTACCGGCATCACTCCTGAGCAGCTGTCAGACAAGCTGAAAGAGCGTTTCGCTGTGGTGGATTCGGGCGTGGGGCTGCTTGCCGGCGGAGGTGTGCGTAGTGCGCTCGGATTTTAGGCGAATGGAATGGTGAAACAGAACACCGAGCCTCTTGGCGAGTTGTCCTCCACCCAGATTTTTCCGCCGTTTTGTTCCACAAGGTCGCGGCAGAGGATAAGTCCCAAGCCTGTCCCTTTTTCGTTCTGAGTGCCTATGGTGGTGTTGGTGGTGTGGTAGTCGAAAAGCTGGTGTTTCTGCTCCTCGTCCATGCCCACACCGTAGTCGGCTACCGAAACAATGGCGAAATTGTCGTCCTGCTTATATTCGTCGATTGAGATTTTTACGGTGCTTCCGGGATACGAAAACTTGATGGCGTTGGTGATGAGGTTTCGCACCACTGCGTTGACGGCACGGAGGTCGGCGAACACTTCGGTGAAGTTGCCCGTTTCGTATCCGAGCTGGATTTTTTTGCGTGTGGCGAGGTTGTTGAATATTTCGATATTCTGGCGGACGATGTCTTCGATGTCGATAATCTCTTTTTTGACTTCTGCCTTTACAAACTGGTTTTTAGCCCACGAAAGCAGGTTTTCGAGAATGGCGTAGGTGTTGGTGCTGTTGTCGGTTATGAGGGTAGAATATTTTTCGATGAGATTCTGCGACGGGTTTTCGCTGTTGATTTCGGCGTTCAGCACCGCGCTGATGTTTTTGAGGTTGCCCACGCAGTTGCGTATGTCGTGGCTTATGAGCGAGAACATCTTGTCGCGCATCGCCACTTTTTCCGACAGGTTTTTACTCGTGTTCTCAAGGTGCTTGAGCTTGTCTTTGAGCGTGGTGATGTCCTCTTTGAATGTTACGTAATGCGAAATTTGTCCGTCCTTGCTGAATAGCGGCGACACCGAGACGAGTTCCCAGTATTTTTCACCGTTTTTGGCTGTGCCTTGCCATTCGCCTTGCCATGTGCCGCCTTTTTTAACGGTGTTCCACAGTGCGGTCTGGTTAGGTATCAGTCCTGATTCTATTTTTCGGGCGTTGTGTCCGGTGAGTTCCTGGATGGTGTAACCGGTTTTGCGGCAAACTGCGCTGTTGGCGTGTACGATGATGCCGTTGATGTCGGTGATAATTACCGACGTGGTAACGGCCTCGAGTATCTGCAGGTAGATATTCTTGTCGGAATTGAGTTCTTCCTGTTTTAGCTTTACGGTTTTGATTTCGCCCATGAAACATACCTGATCTTGTGCCGAGTTCTCTTTTTGTAATGCAATGTTAACAAGTATCAGCTGGCGGTCTGCGCCGATAAGCTGTGCCTGAAAGCTTACCGGCATTCCGTATTCCGCCTCAGTGGTGAGTTTCTTGAGGTCGATGTACGATTCGGTAGAAAGGTAGCACATTATGGGCGAATTGTCGAGCGGTACATTGTCTATTTTCAAGAGTTTTTGAAAATTTCCGCTTACGTAGACGAACCTAAGGCTCTGGTCTAAAACAAAAAAGATGTCGCTTCCAATGTCGAGCAGACGGTCGAACATGGCTGGCTGCATTGCCGTGTTGGCTGGGTTTTGTGTGTCGGTAGGCTGGTTTGCGGCGGGCTGCGTGCGTGCGTTTTTGCCGGCGCGTATGTACAATACGGTCAGGACAATGCTGAGCGTTAGCAGGCAGCCTGTGCAAATATGCCAAAGTGTTAGTTCCGTTGTAATTCTTTGTTATATCGAAACGTAGATTTTGTATTCCCAAGGTTTTAGGGCGAAACGTTCGCGGCAGCTGAGGCTTCCCGGAGCGTTTGAAAACCAGTTTTCGTAGTTGCCAGCCATCACTTCGCTTTCGGCGATAAACTCGCAGTTGTTGGGGCTGAGGTTGAAAAACGCCGTTACCTTGTTGCTGCCCTTCACACGTGCGAATGAGTAGATGTTGCAGTTGTCGGTGGTCATGATTTTGGTGAAACTTCCGCCGTAAGTGCCGTTCCACAATGCCTGATTCTGCGTTTTGAGAGTGTTGAGCCTTTTGTAGAAACTTTCGAGCGGATAGTCGTTCCAGTCTATTTCGGTTTTTTCGAAGAGTGGCAAAGATGCGTTGAAAGCCGCTTCCTGTCCGCTGTAGATTAGCGGCATACCGGGCAGACAGTAAGACAGCACAGCGAAAGTTTTTGCGCCGTTGCCAAAACGGTCGTATTCGGTTCCGTTCCATGCGCTTTCGTCGTGGTTGGTAGTGAATGTCATGCGGTATGCTTCGGGAGCGAAATTATACAGCTCGTAGTTGCGGTAGTGGTCGAAATCGTAGACATTCTTCTCGTTTTTGGCAATTTTTTTCATGAGGTTGTGCATTTCCCAGCAGTAGCTCATGTCAAAAGCCTCGTGAATCTTGGGTTCTTCCCACTCGGCAAGCCAGAATAGCGGTTTAATCTTGTCTAACTGACGGCGGGCTTCTACCCAGAACTCGTTGGGAACAAGTCCAGCCATATCGCATCGGAAACCGTCGATGTCGAATTTCTTAACCCAGAAGCCCATGGCGTCGATCATAGCCGCCACGGTGTCGGGGTTGCTGTAGTTGAGGTGTGCCACATCGGTCCAGTCGGCGTTGGGCGCAAGGATGTTGCAATTTTCGTCGCGGTGATAGCGGTCGGGGGCTTGTGTAATCCATGGATTGTCCCACGCGGTGTGGTTAGCCACCCAGTCGAGAATCACGTGCATGCCGAGCTTGTGAATCTCTTTTACAGTTTTGTCAAAGTCGTCGAAAGTGCCGAAATCCGGGTTTACGGCTTTGTAATCTTTTATGCTGTAAGCGCTTCCGTAAGTGCCTTTGCGGTTTTTCTCGCCAATGGGGAATATCGGCATTAGCCATATAATGTCCACGCCCATGTCTTTGAGGCGTTTCAAGTGGTGCTGCAGACCAATAAAGTTGCCGCCTTTGGTAAACTGACGGATGTTTACCTCGTAGATATTTGAATTTTTAGTCCATTCAGGAGTCTTAAATGCCATATTGTCAACTTTAATTATGAATTATGAATTGTGAATTATGAAATTAGTGTTAGTATACCTCGTTTCTTCCAGAAATTCTGAGCATCTCTTTGATTTGGGAGTTGAGCTGGGAGGCGTTGGCGAGCTGTTCTAAACTGATGTGGCAGCGGTAACGCCAGTAGTGGTTTTCTTCGGAAGGAACGTTGATACGCTCGTCGGTGGGGTCTTGGAAGCGGAGGTTCTCGTCTATTCCCAGAAAGTCCTGAATCGGAAAAATAGCCCACATCGACGGAGAGTAGAGATGCTGGAGAATAATATCCTTGACAACCCATGTTTCGCAGTAGAAAGGTGCTTGTCCGCTCTTGCCGAGGCCGTTGTTGAAAAATCTTTGCGAGCGGTTGTGGTCTTCTTCCCACCATCCGCGTATGGGCAGAGTGTCGTGGCTCGACGTGGTGGCTACCGACATGTAGGGGTAGCTTGCAGGACGGCCGAACTCCACGGCGGTTTCCTTGGGCATACGCTGTATCTCGAGGCTGAGAATGTTGAGGTTTTTCATCACTTCGGGAACGCACGCCGGAATCATGCCGAGGTCTTCGCCGCAGACGAGCATCTCGGTAGATTTGGTAAGTCCCGGAAGCTTGATTTCCGCCTGTTGTTTCCAGAGGTTTTCGTTGCGGTTGTAGAAATAGTCGTTGTAGAGTTCTGCCACAGCTTGTTTGGTCTGAGTGTCAAGGTCTTTGTACGAATATGTCTTAAATAGCGAGTGCCTCGGGTGGAATGTTCCCTGACGTTTCTTGTCTTCAAAAAACAGAATGTCGCTTATGAGGTAGATAAGTCCGTGTTTTATTTTTTGGAACATCAGCATATCTTCGGTAGTTGGAACAGCCATTTCGGCAAAAGCCTGTTTGATTTTGGCTTGCGAGTCGAATTCCGGCTTGAACCTGTATTCGTCCTTGCCGTCCACCTTGTCAAGAAACGAGTGCTTAACGTATCCTGCATGGTCGTTGAATATGAGGTCGAGCATGTATTCGCGGATGTATGGACGGCAGAAACGGTTGTAGTCGAATTTGATTCCCCTGTCGGCAAACTCGTGAGTCTCAATTGGTACGGCGGGGTCGAACACGCCCATGAGTCCGCGAGTCTGAGTGCGCGGTATCGACCAGATTCTGAAGAAACCGAGTATATGGTCGATGCGGTATGCGTCGAAATATTGCGCCATGTTTTTGAGACGCTCTTTCCACCATGCGAAATTGTCTTTTGCCATCTCCTCCCAGTTGTAGGTTGGAAATTTCCAGTTCTGACCGTCGTCGGAAAAATCGTCCGGCGGTGCGCCAGCCTGTTCGTCCAAGTGGTAGAGCTGCGGATTTACCCAAGCGTCTACGCTGAAACGCGCTATGCCGATAGGAATGTCGCCTTTGAGTACGATTCCGTTCTGGCGTGCGTAGTCAGACACTTTTTTGAGCTGGAGGTGCAGATGGTACTGTATAAAGAAATGAACTGCGATGTCGTCGTAATCGGGATTGTCCTCGCGGCAAAGCTCGTCGATTTTTTCAGCATCGTAGACGGCGAACTTGCCCCATTTTGAATAGTCGGGCGTACCGTAAAAATCTCTCAGATAGCTGAATACGGCGTAAGGCTTGAGCCAGTGGCTGTTGTTGGCAAAAAACTCCTTGTACCGGGGGTCGTTGAGGAACGCCCTCTTGTTTTCGTCGTATATCATCTTGATAAACCGCGACTTGGCGTTCATAACGGCTTCGTAGTCTATCTTGTGCATACTGTTGAGCTCGCGCTGACGTTCTTCGCAAATTTCCATGGTAAGTTTCGATGAGAGCGTACCCATATCTTTTATTCTCAAATATATAGGATGTAGCGCAAAAACCGATACACAGGCGTAAGGATACGAATCGGTGTATGTGTGTGTCTTTACGGTGTCGTTTATGGGCAGAATTTGAATCATCTGTAGGCCAACGCTCTTAGCCCAGTCGATAAGCTTGGTGAGGTCGGCGAACTCACCCACGCCGAAACCTTCGTCGCTACGGAGCGAGAAAACCGGGATAGCCACACCTGCGCCCTTCCATGGATAGCGCGGAAATTTGAAATCTTCGTCGTTTAATATATAAAAGGTGTCGTTGTTGGCGGAAGTGGGTTGGAAATACCGGGTAACATACTCCTCTAAAACTATTTTGCCGGTCTGTCTGTCGCAGATGCAGTATTTGTATTCGGCGTACTGTTTTGGGCGGTCGAGGGTGAATTCGGCGCACCACACAGGGAAATCCTTGTCGTACAGCGGGAACATCACGTTGTCGTCGGGCATGGCGGCGAGGAATTTTACAGCCACATAGTGCTGCTGGCTGATTCTTATTAGCGGTATAGTAACTCGTACAGGCAGTTTTTGTTCGTCGCACTTGGAGATGGGGACGCACTCCTCGCGGTTGTTACGCTTGAAAATTACCTCTTTGAAAGCCGACGACATCATAGCGTTCTGATTGTTGACGGTTGGTTTCCAGAAGTCGTGGATAAAGATATTGTCGGTTTTGAGTTCAGGCATCACAAAGTCTCTCTCTCCAAATTCGTACAAAGTAGATGAGTTGTTGTTGTCTTTCATCAGGTATTTGTACTTGAAGCTTTTGAGCGACGTGTTAGCCGCATCGATAGTCAGTTCCCAGTCGCCGTTGGCTTTGGGAGTCATAAGTGATTTGCCTTGTCCGGGAATTCCTTCCAAGAGTATCTGCTGACCGTAATATGTACGGTAGTTGATTCTAAAAGTAATTTTCATGTGCGATGTGTTTTTTCAGAGGCTAATCGTTTTCCCTGTAGTTGGGATTCTGACGCTTTTCAATAGCTTTTTTAGCCTCTTCGAGTATAAAGTTGTAGGTATATTTGTCTAATATAAATTTAGCGGCCTCCATAAACACCACAGGAATAGAGTTTTCCTGTTTCTGCTTGAGTTCCTTGTCCTGTTTCACTTTCAGTTTGCGCTCGCTTTCGCGCTGAGCAACTTCTGTGCGGTGTTTTTCGCGGCGTTCTTTGGCCTCGAGGCGCAGACGCTCGTTTTCGCCTCGGTTAAAGTCTTTGATTTTGGCTCTTATCTGGCGTACCATTTCGTTAAGGTCTTCGAACAGCTGGCAAAATTCGCTTGTCTTTTTGGCGGCGTCAGGATGGTCGATACTTAAGGCTACCCGGCATTGGCTAAGTTGCTCGAGCCAGCTTTTGAGGGTGTCTATGTCGGATTGCTCCGCAATGTCGTTAAAAGAAATTTCTAAATTGTCGTATGTCATGATAATATATAATTGTTCAAAGGTATTTAAAACAACTGCAAAAAAAAACAATTTGCTTTAAATAACATTGTTTTGCTCTTTTATTAGTGTGTTTTTTTTATGTAAATTTTATATTAAGGGCGTGGAATAATGCAGGGCTGACAGCTTTTGGTGGGAAAAAATTTTTTTTTGTTTTGGGAATTATTGTTTAACTTTGTTGCCCGAATTGTGGTTAGAAATAACTCATTCTACTTAATTACAGACACTTACAATGAAATTACATAGATTAATCATATCAATAGCCGCATTGTTGGCATTTGCAACATTGTTTTCGTCTTGCTCAGGGTACAACCGATTGCTCAAAAGCAGCGACTACGACCTCAAGTACGAAAAATCTTTTGAGTATTACAACAAGAAGAAGTACAGCAAGGCTTTGCAGCTGTTTGAGCAGATTACCACAGTATACCGTGGCCTTGAGAAAGGCGAAAAACTCATGTTTTATTACGCCATGTGCAATCTTAAGGTAAAAGATTATTACTCGGCGGGATACTATTTCCGCAAATTCGCCTCCACTTATCCTCACAGCGAGTACAACGAGGAAGCAATGTTTCTGAGCGCGTTCTGCTATTACAAAGACTCGCCCAAGCCATCCTTGGATCAGGAAAGCACCGAATTGGCAATAGCCGAGTTTGAGCTGTTTATCTCAAAATATCCCAACACTGCCCGCAAGGACTCCTGCAATATGCTTTTGGACGAACTGCGTCACAAGCTTCAGGTGAAATCCTACGACAACGCATACCTTTATTATAAGCTCGGATACTACAAGGCGGCCAACGTCTCGCTAAAAAACAGCCTGTCAGACTTTCCCGACAGCCCGTTCAAGGAGGAGATTCTCTATTACACCGCCAAATCGATGTATGAGTACGCCTCGCAGAGCGTCGAAGAGAAAAAACGTGAGCGTTTCCGCGATGCCCAACGCGACCTTGGCGAATATGTGAGGGTCTATCCCGAAGGCAAGTACATAAAGGACATCAACAAAATGACCAACAACACAAAAGAAATATTAAATTCATTACCGGTAATAAATTAACACATAATCATGGATTATAAAAAAAACAACGCGCCCACATCGATAATTACCCGCGACTGTGGCGAACTCGAAAGCAAAACTGGAAATCTTTATGAAACTGTAGTGGTGGCTTCAAAACGTGCCGACCAGATTGGCGTGGATCTCAAGACCGAACTCAACAAGAAACTTGAGGAGTTCGCTTCCTACACCGACAACCTCGAGGAGATTTTTGAAAACCGCGAGCAGATCGAAATTTCCAAGTTTTACGAGCGTCTGCCCAAACCCACACTTCTTGCTCTGCAGGAAATTTTGGAAGACAAAATCAATTTCCGCATACCGTCTGAAGAGGAGATTGCGCAGGCTCGCGAACTTGCCGCTATTAAAGAGAGAGAGGAGGAAAAGGCCAACCAAGTGATTATTACCAAGAATACTGAGCCTGATAAATCTTTCGATGACATTATTGCCGAAGCCAAAGATTTCAACTTTGACGATGACGATTTGGACGACGAAGATTTTCCTGAAGAAGAGGAGGATGACGAAGATGAAGAGGAAGAGGAACAACCCAAGCCTAAAAAATCTTCATCAAAGAAGGAGTCAAAATCCAAAAAGAGCAAAGGCGACGACTAATATATTACGTATCAACAGATTAGAAAAATGTTGAACGGGAAAAAAATACTTGTTGGAATAACTGGAGGCATTTCGGCTTATAAAACCGCCACTCTGATAAGGCTGTTTGTAAAAGCCGGAGCCGAGGTTAAGACCGTGATGAGCAGCGCAGCCAAGCAGTTTGTCTCGCCGCTCACCATTGCCACGCTCTCCAAGAATCCCGTCTATACAGATTTCTTCAATCCCGAAAACGGCGAATGGCACAGCCATGTGAAGCTCGGCATCTGGGCAGACCTCTTTGTAATTGCGCCTGCCACTGCCAATTCCATCGCTAAAATGGCTAACGGCATCGCCGACAATCTGTTGCTAACCACATACCTTTCGGCTCGGTGCAAAACTCTTATTGCGCCGGCTATGGATGTGGATATGTATCAGAATAGTGTTACACAGCAGAATATCCAAACTCTCATGCAACGCGGATGTATGGTTGTAGACGCTGCTGAGGGCGAACTTGCAAGCGGACTTTCGGGCAAGGGACGGATGGCTGAGCCGGAGGAGATTTTCTCCAAGGTAGAAAGCTATTTTGCTGGTAATCAGGACTTCAAAGGCAAGCGCATACTTATCACAGCAGGACCTACACGCGAAAAAATCGACCCTGTTAGGTTTATATCCAACTATTCCACTGGCAAGATGGGTTACGCCATTGCCGAATCGCTTGCCGAAAGGGGAGGAGAGGTGATTCTTGTGTCGGGACCAGTGGAGCTTAAACCGCACCATCACAACATCCGCCTTGTTAGCGTGGAATCGGCACGACAGATGTATGAGGCTTGTGTAAAAGAGTTTGCACAATGCGATGCTGCCATCATGTCAGCAGCCGTGGCAGACTATATGCCGCAGACCGTGGCTCCTGAAAAAATCAAGAAAAACGGCGAAAACCATATTACCCTTACCCTTGTGCCTACTCCCGACATTGCCGCCGAGTTAGGCAAAATTAAGACCGACGGGCAGGTGTTCGCCGGATTTGCTCTCGAGACCGAAAACGAGAGAGTTAACGCCCAAAAAAAGTTGGTGTCGAAGAATTTCGACTTTATTGTGCTCAACTCGCTCAACGACAAGGGCGCGGGATTCGGCTACGACACCAACAAGATTACCATAGTCTACCGCAACGGCTCCGAAGAGTCTTTTGAACTTAAACCCAAATCAGAAGTGGCTCAGGACATTGCCCAAGCCTTGCTCTCACTGTTAAAATAATTTGCCATGAAACACACTGTAATCCTTATTCTGATATTATTAATAGGTGTAAGCTCACTGGATGCTCAGGAACTCAACGCCCGAGTAAGTATCAATTACAGCGCACTTTCCAATACGCCCACGCCGGTTTTTCAGTCGCTGCAGAAAGACGTTACTGCTTTTCTCAACGACCGTCATTGGACCAACCACCATTATGAACCCAACGAGCGTATCGAGTGCAACGTGATGATAACTATCACGGAGTTTAACGGCGTGGACAGGTTTTCGGGAACAATACAAATTAACCTCAGCCGTCCCGTATACATGACATCATACAATAGTCCGCTTCTTACTTTCAAGGAGGGCGACGGCAAATTCACTTTTACATATCTTGAGGGCGAGAATCTCCAGTTTATCGAAAATTCGGTAACGAGCAATCTTACGCAAGTGTTGGCTTTTTACGCCTATTTAATTTTGGGCTACGACTATGACACTTTTTCCCCCTTGGGCGGAACTGATTATTTCAAAAAGGCGTTCCGTGTGGCACTTACTGCACAGGGTAGCGGATACGAGGGATGGAGTTCTGCCGACAGCAAACAGAACTCGCGTTATAACCTGATTGACGCGCTTTTGGACAAAAGGTTTGAGAATCTCCGCCTCGGCGAGTATTATTACCACCGTCAGGGACTTGATGTGATGCCTTCCGACGGTGATGCCGGACGCAAAAAAGTGCTCGAAGCATTGAAATATATCCAGCGTTCTGAACGTGCAAAACCCAACTCGTTGATAGTTTCGCTATTTTTCACCGCCAAGTCGGATGAGATTGTCAATGTTTTTTCTGAGGCGCAAACCACCGAAAAAAACGAGGTTCTTCAGATACTCAAAGAGTTGGACGTTACCAATATGTCTAAATATCAGAAAATTAGCTCTTCCAATTAGGGCAATTATTTATTAATTGTTTTCTGAAAAAAATCTTTTATATTTGCATCGGAAAAATAAAACGGCACTTAAATGCTTTTACGTCTTAAAATATCAAATTACGCATTAATCTCCGAATCCGAAATATGTTTTGAGGACGGACTCACTGTGATAACCGGCGAAACCGGCGCGGGCAAGTCGATTCTCATGGGCGCGTTGTCGATAGTTCTCGGTGCGCGTGCCGACTCTGCGGTGATTAAGCAGGGCGAGAAAAAGACCGTGGTGGAAGCCGATTTTGACATTAAGAACTACGGACTGAAATATTTTTTTGACGAAAACGACCTCGACTACGACGACACTGTGCAGATTCGCCGCGAAGTGTTGGACAGCGGAAAGTCAAGGGCTTTTGTCAACGACACTCCCGTTAACCTCAACACATTGAAAGATTTGGGAATGTTGCTCACCGACATTCACTCGCAGCATCAGACCCTGCAGATTGCCGACGAGATGTTTCAAATCAACATCGTTGACGCATTTGCTGGAAACAAACAGCTGTTGGACACTTATAGTCAGGTTTTTGAGCAGTACCGGCAAAAGACCGCCGAACTTGCCAAAGTGGAACGACAGGCGCAGGAATCCCGCAAAGAATCGGAGTATCTGCATTTCCGTTTCGACGAATTAGACAAAGCCAAGCTTCAGGATGGCGAGCAGGAGCAGCTCGAGGAGGAACTAGAAATGCTCGTTCACAACGAAGATATTAAAAACGCTATTTCGCTGTCGTCAAACCTTATCTCAAGTGCCGACGAAGGTACTGTGGTACAGAAACTTAGAGAGGCTCAAAACGCCTTGTCGCATATATCGTCGTATTATTCCAAAGCCGCCGAGCTTAACGCCCGAATCGAATCGGCTTACATCGAACTCAACGACATTGGTCGCGAGCTTTCGCAGTTAGACGACAATACCGACTATTCTCCTGAGCGGCTTGATACTGTAAATTCAAGACTGACAGTAATTTACAATCTTCAAAAGAAAAACAATGTTAAGACGGTTGCCGAGCTTATAGCCATGCGCAACGAATTTAAGCAGCGTCTCGACCTGATTGACAATAGTTCCGAAGTAATTGACAATCTTAAAGATGAGATTAAGCAGATAACATCGCAGCTTGCCAAATTGTCGGACGAGATTTCGCAAAAGCGCAAAAAATC
>JAFYFR010000076.1 GCA_017543645.1 Bacteroidales bacterium | reverse complement strand
GGCAATCAATGCTCCAAAGCCTATCACATCGTGGGTAAAGAGCGATACAGCGGTGTATGTGCCTATGCATCCGGGAATTAGTCCCAACACTGTGGCAATTACAATTTGCAAACCTTGGTGCTGACGCATAAAGCGGTTGGCAGCACCTTGCGAAAACACGTTGATGTACTCAATCACCATTATCATGGCGAGTACAAAGAATGTTATAAGTATTGTTTGGACTAATACGTCGTTGATAAATTCTGACATTTTGATAAATTACCAAATTTTCCACCATTTGCGCGATTTGTTGTCGCCGTCGCCGTTCTCGCCTTCGATAGCCTGATAGATTTCGCCCCAAGAGGGAAGTCCGCCGAGCGAACGGTCGTCGATGTAGAGGTCGGCGTCGATTTTGCGGGTGTAATAACTGCTTTCGTCTTCTTCGGGATAGTTCTTGTTGACGGCGTAGAGTTCGATTCCGTTTTGTTGGCAAAAAGACACTGCATCGTCGAGCGGTTTTCCTTCGCGGCAAGTCCACAATATCAGACGGTGCTTTTTGGCAAGCATCTGGAGTGTCTGTATGGCAAACGGCTTTGGCTTTCCTACCGAGGGATAAGCGTCCTCTACTATTGTTCCGTCAAAATCTACTGCGATAGTCATCTCTATAGCGTTAGCGAATTTTCTTTTGAGGAGGTGTAACAATCTCGTTGCGCATGTTAACAATCTTGCTGCATATATCGGAATAGAGCTGAGGGTCTATATCCTTGTCGATGATTTTCTCGTAAACGGTCTTGAGGTTGTTGAGTTTCCAAATCATCAGCTTGATGTCCATGTTGTAGTAGAATGCCGAACTCTCGATCATCACCTCGTAGAGATAGCTGATAAGGTTGAGCAGACCCTGTTTCTGATTGATAATCTGAGTTTTGGTTGTGCTGAGGTCGTTGGATTTGATGGTGAGGTACTGGCTTTCGATCCAGCTGCCGTAAATCACAAACGGGAGGATATTGTTCTTGCCTTTTTCGTCGAGGAAATTGCAGGCAGTCCAATACGAGTTGGAAGCGATAGACGAGAGCGAGTCGGCACAACCGATGTTGTTTTCAAAGCGGTCGATATATGAGCGGTCGAATCCAGCTGAAAGGTTGAGGTAGTCGGCGATAGACTGCGAGCAGTTAAAAAAATCTATCACCGACTGTTGCTTATTGTACATTGCGCAGTAAGCGAGGTCGGCGCTGTATAGTCCGAGAGCCGTAGCCTGTTCGGTCTCCTTGGTGTATTTGTCGCCGTTGTCGGGATTGTTGAGTATGTCGGCGTTGAAAGGGATTTTTTCGTCCACTAAGTATGTGAACAGTTCCACCGGCAGGGGAATTTCGTATTTTGTGTAAGTTACTTTCTGCTGTTCCCTTTCTCCGGAGGTGCCGTCGTACTTATAGCCTCCATGTCCGCCCACACAACCGCACAACATGGCTGTTATGGCTAAAGTTATTATGGATGATTGTTTCATAGTCATATATTGTTTTTTGTAGTTCCTTGTTTAGTTATGAAAATTTTTGCAAATGTAATTATTTTATACGTCAAAAATAATTTTTTATCCTACTAATATTATAACTTTGTAAAAAAAATGGAAAAATTAATTGCATATATCCACAGCGACAAAATTGACATTAACAATGGCAGTGTGCTGCGAAATACGCTGTGCTGTATCGAGAATAAATATACGGCATTTTGCTTCAAAAGGATTCAGCTTATTTCGGAAAAAGATTTTGAGGCAACCATAGAGCGCATTGTGGGTGGCAATCTCGCTGCGGGCATATATTCTTATTATTGCAAAACCGATGGCAGCGTGGTGCGCCTGCAAGATTACACTTTGGGCTCGGCTCTGCGCGATGGTTTCGATTTTGGCGGTATGGTGGTGGTAAAATCCGAATGTGCCATAAATGCGGCTATGGAGGTGAATCCCTCTTTAAAAAAGGCTGCGTTTTACGATTTTCTGCTTCGTCTTATTCCTATGGGTGGCGTTAAGATTGTGCCTGAGCCACTGTATATTATGCCCGACGATAAGGATCACGATTTTGAAACCAAGAATTTTGCATACGTTGACCCTCGCAACCGCGAATATCAGCAAGAGTGCGAAACGGTTTTTAAAGTGGTTTTGGAGGATATGGGGGCTTTGCTGCCCGTAATCAACAAGGTGCCAGAGGATTTTGATCAGGAGGTTAATAAATTTAAAAACCTTGTGTCGGTGATTATTCCCGTTAAAAATCGTGAATCTACTATTGAAACCGCTCTGCGAAGTGCCGCCCAGCAGAAAACCGATTTTCCTTATAATATAATTGTGGTGGATAATCACAGCACCGACCATACGCCCGATGTAATTGCCAAAATGCAAGGGCTTTATCCCAACAAGATTATTCGCATAGTGCCTGATAACAATGGGTTTGGCATTGGTGGCTGTTGGAATCTTGCCATCGACCATCCTGAGTGCGGTGCGTTTGCCGTTCAATTAGATAGCGACGACGGATATTCTAATGAAAATGTGCTGCAAACCATAGCCGACAAATTCCGCAAGGATAAATGCGCTATGCTTGTGGGTTCGTACCAATTGACCAACGCTGATTTTGAGCCGCTCGATGTTCCGCCGATTACACACAGCGAATACACTCCCGAAAATGGTCACAACAATCTTTTGCGTGTTAATGGTGTGGGTGCGCCGAGATGTTTTTTTACGCCAGTGATTCGCCAAATACGCTTTCCCAATGTAAGTTACGGCGAAGATTATGCTGTGGCTCTGAGAATTTCGGGCGAATACAAGGTGTCGCGCATTTTCGATGTGCTGTACAACTGCCGCCGTTGGAGTGGAAATTCAGATGCCAATCCATCGCACGAGGCTCAGATTAGAAACAATTATGTAAAAGACCTTTTCCGCGAGCGTGAACTTTCGCTCCGATACACTCTTATTAATTATCCAGATGAAATATGATTGAGGTTGAATCATTTATATATAAGCAGTTAGAGTCGTCGCCGCTGTTTTACACCAATTTTAGTAATATGCGGCAGTCGGCATTGCGCACGGTGCAATTCAACGGCTTTTCGTACACTTTGCAGATGAACCCTGCTCGCATTCAGAGCGCCACTGCCGACATCTCCAAAAAGCCCGGCACGAGTAGATGTTTTCTTTGTCGTGCCAATTTGATTCAGGGGCAAATTCCATATGAATACAACGACGATTTTTTTATCGCTGTAAATCCTTTTCCCATAGGCGAAAACCATCTCACAATTATTTCGCAATGTCATCAGAATCAGGGTATTATGAATATCGTTGACAAGTTTGTGACTATGGCTGACGATATGCCCGGGTATGTGGTTTTTTACAACGGACCAAAATGCGGTGCTTCTGCTCCGTTTCATCTGCATTTGCAGGCTTGCAAGGCTGTTTCGCTGCCTGTGTTTGCGCAGATAGAAAGTCTTAAACACCAATATACCGTTGATTCAGAGGAGTTTAGTAGCACTAATGTGTACAAGATTGACGACACCACACGCCGTTTTATTGTTATTCAGACCATCGACCGCAGTCAGTTGCAATATCATATCGAAAAAATTCTCCGCGAAATCAATCTAATTTATCAATCCACTGAACCTGAGGTAAATATGGGAATTTTGTTTGAGGATGGATATTACACCGTTACAATTTTTCCGCGCGACAAGCACCGTCCCGAGGAGTATTTTCGCACAGGTGCCGACCGTATAGTGTGCAGTCCCGGATATGCCGACCTTGCAGGAATGATTCCTGTGAGCGTGAGAGATAATTTTTATTCTATCACCGACAACGACATCCGCAGCATTATGCGTCAGGTGTGTATTTCGGCAGAAAGATTTGCGGCTTTGAATATTTCGTAGTTTTTTTTTATTTTTGCAAAAAAAAATACAGTTATGTACCAATATCCCATATCAACATCAGTATTAGAAACAAAAATAAAAGAACTCGGCGTTGCCGATTCTACCCAAATGTCGATTCGCGAGACCGTGCGTCTCGCCAATATGCTTGAACAAGAAACTGGCGAAAAGTTCGTCCGCTTGGAGATGGGCGTTCCCGGATTGAAACCTCCGCAAATAGCCCTCGATGCAGAACGCGAAGCCGCTGAAAAAGGTCTCTGTGCTATTTATCCTCCTGTCGACGGTGTTCCAGCATTAAAAGAGGCTGCCGCAAGGTTTGCCAAATGCTTTATAGATGTGGATGTTCCTGCCAAAAACTGCCTTGCCACCACAGGAAGTATGCAGGCTTGCTTTGCTGCCTTTATGGTTGCCAACCGCACCGACAAAAAACGTGGCAAAACTCTCTTCATCGACCCTGGTTTCCCTGTAAACAAGGCTCAGTTGCGTGTGCTCGGTATGCAGTACGAAACTTTCGACGTGTACGACTATCGTGGCGACAAACTCGCAGCCAAACTTGAATCGTATTTGAAGAAGGGCGACATTAGTACAATACTTTATTCAAGTCCCAACAACCCTGCGTGGATTAATTTTACCGAAGAGGAACTCAAAACTATCGGTACACTCGCTACAAAATACGATGTTATTGTAATGGAAGACCTCGCATATTTTGGAATGGACTTCCGTCGCGATATTTCTAAGCCGGGCGTTGCACCGTTTAATCCCACTGTGGCAAAATATACCGACAACTGGATTATTATGCTTTCGGGCAGCAAGAGTTTTAGTTATGCTGGTCAGCGTATTGCAGTAATGATGGTTAGTCCAAAGATTTTCGACCGACGTTATCCTGATTTGAAAGATTATTTTGGTAACGACAATTTTGGTCACGCTATGATTTTCGACGCTCTTTACACACTTTCAACCGGCACAACCCACACTCCTCAATACGGATTTGCCGCAATGTTGAATGCTTGTTGCGATGGCACTTACAATTTTGTGGAGCCCATCAAAGAGTACGCCCGTCGAGCCTCCAAACTCAAGAAGGCATTTTTTACCAACGGTTTTGTGCCAGTGTACGCCAAGGACGGTGATGAGGAAGTGGCTGACGGATTTTATTTTACTGTATCATATCCAGGCATGGATTGTGGAGTTTTGGTAAAGAGCCTTCTCCAGTTTGGCATATCGTCTGTAGGATTGAATATTTGCGGCAGCTCTCATGCGGGTATCCGTGTGTGTGTTTCTCAGCTCGGAGACGAGGCTTTGGCTGATGCCGAAAAACGCATCGAAGCCTTTAACAAATATTTTGAATAGGGCTGGCAAAAAATGCTATATAAATATAAGGTGTGGTAGAAAATTTCTGCCACACCTTATATATTATAACAAATTTTGTTTTTCTTGATTACAATGATTCTGTTATTCCATTTCTAAATGTTCCCACAGCTTTTACAATCTGATTCATCTGTTCGTCGGTAACAGTTATCTGAGAGTAGTCGCCTTGTGTGGTAACTTGCATTCCGTCAATTGTTTCAATTTTGTCTTCGCCCGAAAAATCCTCAATCTTTACGCTTTCGAATGCTTTGGCGAGGTCTTTGAGTCCGGCCACCATCTTGATATAGTTGGGGTCGTTGTTCATAAATTTGATAAGGATTGCCATAAGGTTGTCGAGGATTCGTTTCTGGCTTGCGATATGCTCTTTCATCCTCTTGTTAGGCTTGTTGGCGTACACCTCGCAGGCAAGGTAGAGGCTTTCTTCCCAAACGCCTGTTACCATCAGTGCGCTGATGTTGCTTCTGCCGTTCTGCCGTAGGTAAGAGTCCATTGCAAAATAGCTCTGAACGCTTGTAATAAGCAGAGAATCAAGGTTGTTGCTGTTGGTTGCGATACGTTTCAAGGCAGCGAAGTCGAAAAACTGTCCGATCTGCAGCTGTTCGCTGAGCTTGCGGATAGCCACGAGATACTGGATTACGTCGCCGGTCTTGTTGTAGACGTTGAGATAACCGAGGTCGGCACAGTAGACACCCAGACCGAGAGCCTTCTTGAAACTTGTCTCAAAGTTGTCGGCATATTCTGCGCTGAACAGATATTTGGGTGTGTAAGGCACTTTCATGTCTTGAATAATTGCCGACACTTCTACCGGCGAAGGAAAGCTCTGAATCATTTCGCCTACGTCGCCGATGTTGACTTCCTGATATTTCTTAATAAACGCTTCGTCCAAACCGTACTGGCTGTAGTCTATCTTAGTTTCGGCACCAGGATTGTACTCAATGTTTTCGTTGCCGTTTTGCTGTTGGTCTCCGCCAGATGTGCCGCCACACGACATTAATACCGCTGCTGACAATACAAGGGAGAATGTGAGTATTTTTTTGTATTTCATAATGCAAAGTGATATGATGTTAAAACAAATTACTTTTTTCAATTAACAACAAAGATAAGTTTTTTTTTTTATAAAATATAGTATTTTGCTTTTTTTTCAAAAAAAAAGTGTTACTTTTACACAGCGAACAATAAAAATCAGTTTCTAACATATCTTTTTTACAATAAATATTAGTAGTAAACATTACGTAATGAAGTGTATAGTAATAGATTATGACACTCCCGCACTAAAAGAGCTGTGCAATGCCGTTGCAGCTAACGACGCTATCGAGCTTGTTTCTTTTTTTAGAACTACCACACGGGCGCAGCGTTATCTGCAGACTCATACCGATATTGATTTGATTTTTGTGGATATGCAGATGTCTGGATTGTCGGGTCTGCAGTTGGTAAAAACGCTTGTCAACCCGCCGTTGGTAGTATTTACCACAGCCGACACTTCCTTTCCAGTTGACAGCATCAAGGTCGGTTTTGCCGATGTGCTTTTCAAACCTTACGATGCCAAAAAAATCAAACGCACTTTTTCACGTGTCCGCGAGGCCGCGCTCAACCGCCGCGAAATCATGCTGTCTAATCCTAAATATGTCTGCAACGGAAAGTTCATGTTTGTAAAAAGCGACTACAAGGTGGTACGCGTAAATTTCTGCAACATCTTGTTTGTGGAGAGTATGCGCGAGTACGTGAGGCTGCACATGGACAACGGCGAAACTATAATGAGTCTGCTGAGTATCAGGCGTATGGAAAACTATCTGCCCGCAGGACAGTTTATGCGTGTCCACCGCAGCTACATTGTTAATCTCGACAAGGTGAATTTAGTGGAGCGGTTGAAAATAGTGTTCGATACTGGCAAATCTGTTCCTATCAGCGACCAATTCAAAGACAAGTTTCAGGAGTTTCTCGATCAAAATTTCGCCATTTAGCCATTTTTTTTGAAAAATATTTGCTATTGACTAATTTTTGCCTTATCTTTACATCTGAGAAAAATAATTATTGGCAATGATGTTTGAAGGCTTTTCTTCTAAGATACCGCCTAAATCCCGCCCTGAATGGAGCAAGCTGGTTACGGGCGAGATTCAGCATGAGTTTCGCAATTATGTGCTGCAGGTACGTATCTATCAGATACGCAAAGATATACAGATGGGACGTTCCACATTGGAAAGTTCCATCGATTGTCTATACGAATTGTGCATGAAGTATTCGCTTGCGGTTCATGCCGATATTAAGGAAATTTTTAAACAATGGTAGCATGAAAAACAAACTGTATACGAGAGAGGAAGTTATTGATTTTATCAACAACGGACGTGTGATGCTCCTTACCGGCAGCGAAAATGCGTTGACAGGCCTTCCCAAAGGCAACTGGATAGGCGGAACGTCGCATTATTTTGTGGATTCGATAGGCAGGGAGGAGAACGAGAAAATTTTTGTAGACGACTTTACCCTTGTTGCAAAATCTTGCAAAGTAGCCACTTACAACGAGGATACTATTTCAGACATTGCCAAAAACGGATTCGAGAACGGATTTGTGGTGGTGGTTTTGCCGATAGATTCCGAGGTCTACTTTACATTTGCCAACCACTCGCTCGGCTACGACAATATGTTCGACAATCCAGTTGTGGGTTTTGTGGCAGCTTCCAGACTGGAGGATTACGGCAAAATATCACCCAAGACTGTAGCGGGTATCAACGGCGCACTTTCGCAGAACCTCGCCTCGGTGCTGTATGTGGAGCTGCCCGACTACCTTGCCGCTCGTGCCGAAATTGTCAATTTCGACACTATCGACGAATCCACGCCCACCATTGTCTTCCCCAAAAACGGCTTTGTACAGTCTGACTGCACCATCGATGGCAAAAAAGGCAATATCGCGGAATTTTATGAAAACGTGGTAAAGCCCCGTCTCGGCAGATACACGCAGCTTATCACCTCGCAAAACGGTGCGCTTATCAACCGCGACGTTAAAATTGTGGACGTGGAAAAAGGCGAGATGACATTCTTTTCGCCAGTAACCGCCGGCGACGAGTATCATTTGGTAAAAAACGGGAAGGACTATCTTAAAATGTTTAACGACACTCTCAGCTCAAAGCGGTGCGACGTGCTTACCTGTTTCTCGTGCGTCTCATACTTTACAGCGGGCAATTTCTTGGGCAACCAGGTGGTTAAAAACGGTATCTACTCTTTTGGCGAAATCGGATTCCAGCTCCTCAACAAGACTATTCTCACTCTCGAAATCGATAAGATTAAATAAAACTCTCTTTATTTTATATCCCTCTGTTTTTTTTAGCGTCTGCCATTGGGCAGACGTTTTTTTTGCTATGTGAATAGGGGAAAATCCACTGTCGGTTGTCTTTGTTACAGATTCAGCAATCTAAACAAAGTCAAAACAGATACAAACTATTTAAACACACAACCGCCATGAAGAAGATATTTCACTTTCTCATCCTTACGTTGCTGACGCCGGTATTCGTTTGCGCTCAGGACGCTGTAGGCAGCAAGCTGCTCGACAATCTCAAGACCGAACTCTCCGACATCTCCTCCAAAAAAGTTGAGATTCACGACATTGTGTTCAACAGCGACGGACACTGGCTAATACTCTACGGCGACATCGGATACAGCTACAGCTACATTCCCACTCCGCTCGAAAACATGCTCGTAAAGCTCAACTCCGAAGGCACTTCTATCAACAAGGCTGTAATGCTCAACGACACTTCGTGGGCTCTTGTCTACAACGACAACCAGTACACCTCGCAGTCGCTGCCCTCGCTGCTGTCGTCGGACATTGCCTCGGCTCAGAAAAAACAGAAAAAGCTCAGGGCGTTGGACGTGAGCGGCGACAAACACCTTATTATATATGGTAGCAACGGATTTATTGCCAAGGGTCTGCCTCAGCGAATGGTGCAGAAACTCGCCCAGCTTAACCGCAAGAGAGTTCCTATTCGCGAATCATCGTTGTGCGACAACCAAGGCTGGGTTCTGCTCTATGGACGTAACGGACTGGCTTTCCAGAATATTCCCGACGACCTCGCCCGTCTGCTCAACAAGTTTGGCAAAAACGGCACAACGGTAAACATCGTGCGTTTTTTCGGTGGCAAATGGGTGGTGGTGTACGACGGATACAAGGTGGAGAGCAATATCTGACACCTGAAAGTCCGGCAAATATTAATTTGCAAAATTGAAATATTGTGGTTACCTTTGCCATCAAAGATGAAAATACTAACGTAAAATTTTGCTGCTATGAATACACCAAAACCAAACTTTACAAAATTATTTGCATTACTCGCATTTCTGTTTTCCGTTCAAATATCTTTTGCCCAAAAACCTTACTGTTTGTACGACAGTGAAAAAGGCGAGGTTACTCTCGGTTATGGTATCAACTTGCCCGAAGGTGCTGAGGAGATAAATGTAACAAGTGGACATATGTTTGATGGTACATCGATCCCCAGTAGAGGATGTTATGGCCTTTATAAAATAACGATAGAGTCGTCTTTCGCTGATTTTAGCCCAAACACTTGCTATTATTGGTTTGCTCATTTAAAAGACCTCAAAGAGATAGTGAATATTCAGTATATCAATACTTCTGCCGTAACGGATATGAACGGTATGTTTTACGACTGCAATGATATCATTAGTCTGGATTTGAGCAGTTTTGTAACGAATAATGTTACAGATATGCAGAATATGTTTTTGCAATGTAATCACTTGAAATCCGTTGACTTGAGTAGCTTTAACACCTCAAATGTTAAGAAAATGTCAGGTATGTTTTTGGGTTGTAATAGTCTGAAAACACTTGATTTGAGTAGTTTTACCACCAACAAACTTGAACAAATAGGAGGTATGTTTGCTGAATGTTATCGTCTGAAAACCATTTATGTATCCGCAAATTGGAATCTTTCTTCGTTAGCGAGTTGGGCTAATAAGTCTGATGTGTTTAGAGCTTGTTACAGCCTCTATGGTGGAAATGGAACCTATTGCGTGGGAGAGGGCGTTGAATATGCTATAATCGATAAAGGCGAGTCACAGTCCGGATATTTTACCCAAAAGGGTGCTGACCCTTTCGATTCTCCTGCTACTTACGCTTTGTACAACGAGACCACGCAGACTTTAACTTTGGGTTACGGCACGCCTTTGCCATCTGGTGCTAAGGAAGTTTTCCCTTATGGCGGCTATATTGGAGCAGATGTGGTTGATGCAGACCAAGTTAAGAAAGTAGAGATTGGTGAATCGTTTAAAAATTTCAAGGCTGTTACTTGCGCCGAATGGTTTAAGGGGTGTTCTAATTTGTTAGAGATAGAAGGATTGGCTAACATCATCACCGATGAAGTGTGGGATATGTCGAATATGTTCCGACAGTGCAAATCGCTCAAGAGTATCGACTTAAGTGGTTTCAACACAGCCAACGTAACGAAGATGGTAAGTATGTTTGAAGATTGTGAACGTCTTATAAATCTTGATTTAAGCAATTTTAGCAATGCTAAGGTTAGCAATATGGGCGGTATGTTTTCAAATTGCAGAAGACTAAAATATATATATGTGTCTGACAAGTGGGTTGAAAACACGGAGTCTTCTTATGAGGTTTTCAAAAATTGTCATAAGCTATACGGCGGGCAAGGCACGCATTTCGGGGAAACTGACGTAAAATATGCCCGAGTGGATGGCGGAACCGACAATCCAGGTTATTTTACACTCTATGGCACAGATCCTTATCTTATAGATGTACCATACGCCCTTTTTAATAGCGAAACCAAGACTCTTACTTTGGGAT
>JAFYFR010000075.1 GCA_017543645.1 Bacteroidales bacterium | reverse complement strand
TATAACATTGGCACCTTGCGGCGAAAAATGCGTAAAGTCTTTTTCGGCAAGCGGCGGTTCGTGAAATACCCAATCGGGCATTGAGTTCCATCCGCCCATAGCGCTGTACATATCCCAGAATGCGCAATTGTTTTTAAATGCTGCCTCACGCATAGCGTCAACAAGTGTGGGCACTATTTCGTAGGTCTCGTAGTTGTCCATTACCTTGGTGCTCATATCGGCAGGACCAACTATTATTATCGACATTTCGGGGCAGATTTTCTTTATCAACCTTACCTGAGCCATAAACGACGAAACGTAATTGCCTATGGTTTCGGGTTTTAGCACGGGAATTGTGTTGCCGCCGAATTGCAGAATCACACATTTAACGTGAAGGTCGTTGTACATCTTTTGCAAGAAACCGGAGTTCATCTTGGTGAAGATAGTGCCCGAGCATCCGCGCAAGGGAATATTGTCGCAAGCCACGCCGCTGTTGCCGTCCATTGCAAATGCGTATATCTCTGGACTTTCTGTTCCCGAAAAATCCATCGCAAGGCTTTGAGGTACGCCCGACAATGTCCATTTTTTTATCGAATAATACGACGAAGGTGCCACGCTGTCTTGATACAAAACTGTCTCGCCGTCGCGAACCGTTACGGCAAACGACTCTTTGTTGTTGCCGTAAAACATACGTATCTGTTTGATATTCTTTATGCTGGCTTTAGTGGTGGAATTAAACTCAAAATCTATCGAGCCTTTGTGCACTTCCTTCACCTTGGGCGGTTCGGGATGGAAAATCTCTTTGAGAAGGCTGTCGCCAATCATTGCCACAGTGGTGTCGGGCTCTTTCGGCTTTTCGGGCACGGGCGGCGGTGCGAACATCGAGAACGACGCCAGTACTCCGTAGCGGTAGTGGGTGATGGTGGTGTCGATTTTTGGGAATATCGTGTAGCGTTTCCATTCGCCAGAGTTCACGATGTGGATGGGCGACTTGTAGTCGTAAGGCGATTTTGCGGGTACTAAACCAGGCCCTGAGCCGCCGAACTGCGCCTGCATTTTTGAGCGCATATAGCCGGTTATTCGGTCGGTTTCGATTTGCGAGTCGCCATAGTGGAGTATGCGCACCAGCGACTGCAACTGTTCGGCATCAGACAACGCTCCGAAAATGTTTTCCAGGCAAGCCAGACCGCTTGGGGGAAGTTCCAGCGGCTGATGAATGCTGTCGATGGCTATCGGGCGTGGTACGTATTCTTTGAGTTTCGGGTCAATCTCCACGCTGTCGGACAATTGCAGCGTGTCGGCGCTTGCCACTGCAAAAGCGGAGTCGTCCTCGTCGTCGTCGGGAATCTCCAGATTGTCCAAAATGGTCTTGGCTGTGTCGGGACGGCTTTTGGTCTCTGCCAGCCATTCGGTAAAGGTGGGAAAATTGAGCGAGATGTCGTCGGTAACTGAAACACCGGCTTTTGGAAAAATCAGCATAACAGCCAATAACGATGCCAATATTGCGATAAAGAATACAAGTACTGATGACGGTTTCATTTTTTGACTGCGGTTTAGTTAGTTTTTGTAAAAAAAGGCGACGGCAGCAATGCCAATCGCCTGTAATAACAATGATTGACGAAAAATATATAAACTATTTTTTCCTAATCTTTATAATTTGACCAATTTGCAAACGGCGTACATCGTTGGCAGTGAATCCGTTGATTTGCATAATGTCTTTGTCGGAAATGCCGGGATAGCGCGATGCGATGGTGCTGAGGTTATCGCCTTTGCGGATGGTGTAGTATTCGTAGTTTTTGTCGAGGGGTTTGCCGCTCGATGCGCTCTGCGATACAATGTTGTTGCTGCTCATAGCTTGTTTTTGCGCAAAGGTCATATTGTCAACGTTCTTGTAAGTATTGAGTTTCTTAGTGGGAACGTATACTGTAAGTTTTTGTCCGATAGAGAGTTTGTTTGATGAAATATTGTTCCAACATTTAAGTTTTGCAAGTTTTACATCGTACCAGTTGGCAATAAATCCGAATGTGTCGCCCGATTTTACGGTGTAAATCAATTTAGATGAACCGGCGGGAACTGAAGGGTCGCAAGGTTCTGGATCGTAGCTGTAACTATTGCGCGACGATGGAACGTATGCCGAACGGCTTATCTGTTCGTAGTTTACGCTCGGGGCAAAGAAAACTGAGTCTTTGTATGCGTAGATGGCTTTTTCCTGCTCTACGAATTTGGTGGCGTAATCTTCGGGCAGACGCAAGGGTGCTGCCTTGATGTTGCCGGGGATGATGTCTTTTTTGTACTGCGGGTTGAGTTCGCGCAACTGTTCAATCGGAACTCCGAGAACGCCCTCCACTTGTCCGAAGTGGAGTTTGCTTGTTACCATCACAGTGTCGTGGAAACTTGGCATTTCAACTTTAACAGGAGTGTAGCCGTGCTCTTTGTAGTATGTCATTATGTAGTTGACACTTATGAACGCAGGCACGTAACCTCTTGTCTCTTTGGGAAGGTATTGGTAAATTTCCCAGAAATTGGTGCGACCGCCTGAGCGTTTGATAGCGCGGTTAACGTTGCCAGGTCCGCAGTTGTATGCTGCAATCACGAGAGCCCAGTCGCCGTAGATGTTGTAAAGGTCGCGCAAGAACTGTGCTGCTGCAACGGTCTCTTTTGCGGGGTCGCGGCGTTCGTCAACGAGTGTGGTAACTTCCAGGTCGTACATTTTGCCTGTGCCGTACATAAATTGCCAAAGTCCTGTTGCACCTGTGCGGGATACTGCACGTGGGTTGAGTGCCGATTCTACTATGGTTAAGTATTTGAGTTCGAGGGGAATATTGTATTGGTCGAGAACGGGTTCGATCATCGGGAAATAATACTGGCTGAGTCCCAAGAGCGAGGGAATCAGGTATTTGCCACGACGGATGTACATCTCAATCCATCTTTTAACGTCTTGGTTGTAAACGAGTGGGAATGTTGTCGGGATTTTCGACAGACCTTCGGAATAGATTGAGTCTGAATAGAATACAGGTCCGCCAGCGTGAGCCACCTCTTCTGCCATCTCTTTAGAGTTGATGGTATTTTTGATGTAATAGAGAGCAAATAGGCTGTCGATACTTTCGCTTACGAGAGTCTGTTCGTCGATTTGCGAGTTAGCATCGTTTTCGGCGAAACCGTTGTTGCCGTTGTAGAATACGGAATCTATCTGCGCCTCGGCTGCGACGGCTATTCCGCAAATGATTGATAATGTGAGTACTATCTTTCGCATATTATTCTAAACAAGTTAGTTATTAATTATCAGAACTTTAGTGACAACTTTACTCCAAAAGCGGGTTTTGACAGACCCACAATCGGCATCGAACTATACGGCTCTATCCTCAGCGATAGGTCGTCAGATATGTTGAAGTCGTAAAGGTGTGCATCCACCACTGCGTCAAATATGTTCATAAAATAAGTGAGCATCATCATTACATAGCATAAGTCTCTGTAACGACGGTATTTGCGCATATAATATACTATGTCGGCTTCGTTTTCGAGGTTTGTGAGTCGGATACCCGACCAAGTGGTGTCTTTGCCAATGGAGTATAGGTAATAATGCTCTTCGTTTACCATCTGCTTGTAACGCGTGTTGTAAAAATGCGATACATAGAGTAGTGTACCTGCAGCTCCATAAATCAAAGGAACTTTCCAATATTGACCGTTGTAGATTTGTCCCAAGCCCGGCACTGCAAATGAAAGCCATCCGGCAAGTTTAGGGTTTTTGGTGACAGGTCCAACGGTGTCGATAAGCAAGTCGGCGTCGTCGATGGGCACAAACTCGTCGCTGCCTTCGGTTGCAACGCGTATTTCGCTGTTGTCGTCGGCTGTGCGCACTTCGGTGTCTTGTTTGTGCTTTTTGTGGTGCTTTGTGCTGTCTTTCTGTGCGTTGGCAATAGAAATCGACATCAAAACGGTTAATATGACAATCGTGACTCTCTTAATCATTTCGAGGTTAAATTTCCACTTTGCTGAGCAAGTCTACTATTTTGTTGTAGTCTTCGGGTGTTTTGAGGTTGAATATAATTTTGCTTGTGCCTTTGCTGTCAACCTTCAAATCCACTTTTACGGCAAATTTCTTGGTGAAAGATTTTTTGAGTTTTTTCTGCTCGTCGGTGAGTTTCGGGCGAACAGCCTTTACCATCACTTTCTTTTCGTCGGTATTTTCATCGGTATTGCCCTCTTCAGTAGGTTTGTCGGCAAAGCGGATTATGTATCCTTCGGGGTCTTTTACTAGTTCTTCTACCTGACGTGCCGAAAGATTGTATTCTAATACCTTTTCAAAGAGGTTTTTCTGTTGCTCTGCGTCTTCGAGACTAATAAGCGGACGAATCTGTCCTACTGTTACCACCTTGTTTTTGAGAGCCGCCTGCATTTCGTCGGGCAGCTTCAAAAGGCGTAGCGAGTTAGTAATGGTGCTACGGCCTTTGCCAAGACGTGTGCTGAGGTCTTCCTGAGTAAGTTTGCACTCGTCGATAAGGCGGTTGTATGTAAACGCCACTTCTATGGGGTTGAGGTCTTCACGTTGGATATTTTCCACGAGAGCCATTTGCAGCATAGTGCTGTCGTCCACGTCGGTGATATAAGCCGGAATTTTGTCTAATCCCGCCATCTTAGAGGCGCGGTAACGACGCTCACCAGAGATAATTTGGTACTTATCGCCTGTTTTTCTGAGTGTTATGGGCTGAATGATGCCCAAAGTCTTGATAGAATCGCTCAGTTCTTGAAGTTTTTCTTCGTCGAAATCGGTACGCGGCTGCGTTGGGTTGGGCTCAATAAGGTTGATTTCTACATTGGCCACGTCGCCTGTGTTGATTACTTCCTCTGGCTTGTTGGTGATTGTGGAGTTGTCTTGGATGAGACCCGCCAATCCTCTGCCTAATCCTCTTGATGGTTTTGACATTTGTCAGACTATATTAAGTTGTTAGTTATCAATTGTTTGAAGATGCGTTTATTATTCCGCTTTGTTGTTTTCCAAAATCTCTTTTGCAAGGTTGAGATAGTTGACAGCGCCGTTTGAGTTGGCGTCGTATTGGATAACGGGTTTGCCGTAACTTGGAGCCTCGCTCAAACGTACATTTCTGAGTATTAATGTTTTGAACACCATATCTTGGAAATGCTGACGAACTTCTTCTACCACTTGGTTGCAGAGGCGTGTACGGCTGTCGTACATTGTGAGCAAGAATCCTTCGATTTGGAGTTCAGGGTTGAGACGATGCTGAATCTGTTTGATGGTGTTGAGCAATTTGCCGAGAC
>JAFYFR010000074.1 GCA_017543645.1 Bacteroidales bacterium | reverse complement strand
GCGCTTACCGAGATTAAGCAGACGCAGAACTACACCTCAGCCGTAGCAAAGCTAACGCAGGCTGCCGAAAAGAACATCGACAGTGCTAATCTTGTGCTCGCCTACATGTACGAATACGGCGTAGGCGTTGAGCAGGACATGTCAAAGGCAAAGGAATACTATGCAAAGGAGGTGGCAATCAACAAAGATGGGTTTGCAGCAGAGAAAGCGGCTTCGTTGAACAGCGGAACCAGCAATTGCAAAATTGTTTTGCCAGAGGGTTGCAACCTTCGTAATAATGAGTATGTGGTAATCTGTGAAGATACTGTATCCATGGCTAACGGCGACGGATCTTTTAATAAAACATCTAACGTTGTAGTAGCCAAGAATATGGATAATAAACTTGTGGGTATTAGTTTCAAACCGTCAGGTTCGGAGGAGAACAATAGTATTGACGCATTAGAGTCTGCCTTGACACTGATGTATCTCAGTTTGCCGTATGCTTTTGAGTTGGATGCAAATACTTGTGAAGCTGTTAGGGAAGAACTCCTTGCTTTTGAGGAAACCCATTTGCTTGCCGAGGAGATAGAGAAACAGCTGATAGAGAATGGTGGTTTTGATTACAACTCGCTGTCGCCGCTGATTTACCAAGGATGCAAGGCGATTTACGCAGCGTATGATAATCCAACAGAGCCGCAAGCGAATCCATCAGTTTCTAAAATAGGCGAAATCGCGGATGGCGCATCAGACAAGACAATCACCTTATCTCCTGAGTTACAGAATGACATCAGAACATCTATTACAACATCCACCTATCACGAAGAGACTGTAAGCTGGGACGTTTCTTTACATATAAAGAACATGTCGTCGCTACCTTTCCTTGCTGTTCCAGGTAGGGTTGACGCAGATGGTTTCCATGAGAAGGATTTTTGGGCTAATTTCCAGTTTGTCGGATCAAATTCCGACGTGGCGGATATTGGTGGCAGCATAATAGGTTTTGTCAGGAATCAAGTTAATTATTTCAAATGTATCAATGAGTTAAAACCGGAGGATGTCAGTCATCATGAAGGATTTGGAGGTGCTATATACAACCTTGTCAGTGTACTTGGTGGAGCAAATAAATTGTATCGTGAAAAATATATGAGTGTAGAAGCCGACATGGATATTGTAGTAGAGTCGGCTGCTGACGTGGTAAGATACTATTATCCGTTCTGTGGCACCACTGACAATGACGTTATGGTTGATTTGTACTATCTTGTATACAATGTTGCAGTGCCTGTTTTTGATATTGTTGAGAGTTTTGATAGTTTTAAAAAAGTGGCAGGTCTTGATCCACAAACTAAGGAAAAATTCGAAATCAAAAGCCATGGAGATATTATTATTGATATATGCAAGTCGATTGCGAAAGATGAAAAGATTATGACCAGTTTGAATAAGTTGGTAAATGCTTTTGCTAACGACGATAGAAGTGTCAAATTTAGCGATTTTGAAGATTTGTTAAATGAATTGTTTTGGGTTGTTTTCGAGGGTGTCTTTAATGGTATGCAGGATAATTATGCGACTGCGTTAAAACTTTTTGGACAAGATGATACAGATGTGAAGGTTATAAAGAAAGGCGTAACACAGTCAGCTAAATTGTATGGCAAGGTATATGACAAAGGTATGTCATGGGACAGAGCTTTAGATGCAGCGATTGTAGTCGAAAATGTTTCTGTTGACCAATTTGTATCTCCAATTAAAGCGGCTTTGTTGGCTGCAGATATTTCTAATAAGACTATGGGAATAATCGTTGGTTTGGTCGACAGAATCGGATACGATTATTCGACTTTTAATATTAAATTCATGCTCCCAGGTTTACCATTGAATATCACAGTAGAGCCTATCACAACAGTAAACGAGGGCAAATCAGCTGTGATAACCGCCAATGCCAATAAGAATGCCACAATTTCGATATACGCAAATGGCAAATTGGTGGCTCAGAAAGATGGTTCCATGTCTTTAGATTTTGATTTGTCAACATTATCTCCGGGTATTTATACAATCAGTGTCCAGGCTGTATTTGAAAATCCGGAAGTGAGCGAATTCGACAAGTCCGAATTTGAATGTACCGTCCTACCCAAAGTCCCCGTCCTGTCGAGCACCATCTACGGCGACACTCCCTGCGATGTAGGCGACGACCTGTCTGTTTCCGTGTCGTCTTCGATAGAAACCGACATCTCCGTGCTTGTAAACGGTGTAGAGGTGGGCTCAAAGGCATCGACCAAGAGCTATTCCGTAGCCCTGCCCACCAATAAATCTGGCACATTCAAAGTGGTTATCAAGGGCAAGACCAAATATGCCGAGGCAGAGGATATTACATTTTCGTATACGGTGAACAATAGTCCCACCCCCTCCACCGCCACCACCACCCTCCCCACCGTCTCAGGCACTAACCTCGAATCCACCACATCGCATACCGGCGGCACAGCACCCGACGTAAAAGGTCAGAATATCGACCAGACTTCAAGCACCGGCACAGCACCCGACGTGAAGGGACAGAACCTCGACGACTCATACAGCGGACAGGGCACAGCACCCGACGCAAAAGGACAGAAATTATAATAACAAACCATAAAAAGCATAAATAATATGAAAAAATTAAATCGTATAATCGCAGGCATGGCGATAGTGGCTCTTGCAGCCGGCTGTGCCGAAGAAAAAGGGCTTGTAACCGAACCCGATCCGGCAACACCCCAGCTCCCCGGCACACTTGTAACTGTTAACGCCGGTGTGGAAACCTACAACTCTCTCTCCAAAGTTGCTCTCAAACAGGACGACAACACCCTCGACCTTGTTTCGCAATGGCAAAGCGACGACGTAATCACTATTTTTGCACGCCAAGACGAAAAAACGTATACTGTCGGTAATGTTACCTTGGACAAAATTTCCTCCGATGGTCGCACCTGCTCGTTCAGCATAATGTTGCCCGGTGAAATCAACACCTCCAAAGAATACGAGATATATGGAGTAACCGGCGCAGGCGAAAATGCCGAATTGCTAACCGGTTTAAAAATAACGACAGAGGCGCAGCGCGTTCCTCTTGCCGACCTAAAAGCCCCGATGATGTTCTACACCACTGCCAAGTCCACCACCGTGGAGGCAAGTTTCCAGCACATTGGCGCGTATGAAGTATTGCACGTAATCAACACCACAGGAAGCAGCATCAACTTTACCCACAACGGTTACAACACCGCCTCACCGTGGTACTACGAAGCCTTCAAATGCTACTTTAACGGCGATAAACACACCTCCTCTTCTCCTCAGCAATCCGACGGTGAAGCCAAGGTGTCAGCCGTAACCGTCCCCGCTGGCAAGTCGGCTTCCATTGTTTCGTGGTATGTGCCAAACGGTGGAACTATTTCAAACGCAGTGCTGAAAGCCACCATCGGAAGCACAGAGGTAACCTCCGCCAACTCCAAGACTTCCGGCGTGGTAATCCAGACAGGCAACGCCTACCACCTCTACGCCACATGGGACGGCACAAGCCTTAAATTCACCGACCAGTCAGCCGAATATGTGGAGGCTATGCCCGCGCTCTCTTACCGTCTCTCCACATCCACGGTAATCTCTTCCGGCGAGACTTCCGTGCTAACCGTCAACGCCGACAAGAAATGCGCCATATCCATACTTCTCGACGGCCAAGAGGTTAAGGCAGCCACCTCTGCCAGCAGTGTAGAATACACCCTTCCCACCGACAACATTGGCACCTACGAAGTAACGCTCAAAGCCTCGCTCTCGGGTTTCGATGCCAAGGATGTAACCTTCACCTACACCGTTCGCAGCGCGTTTGAGGAGGCCACCGTAAAGAAGTTCACCATAAAAGGCGACGTAACCATCGATATGATACTTGTTAAGGGCGGCACATTCAAGATGGGCGGCACCGACGAGCAAGGCTCCGATGCCAAGACCGACGAGTTCCCCGTTCACGACGTTAGCGTATCCGACTTCTACATGGCTAAGTTTGAGCTGACCCGCGAGCAGTACAAGGCGATAATGGGCACAACAGAAAAAGACCCAATCATCGCCGACGATAAGATATACCCACAGCAGAGCTTTAGCCGCGAAGGTGTGGTAAATTTCCTCACCAAGCTCAACGAAGCTACTGGCAAAAAATTCCGTATGCCAACTGAGGCTGAATGGGAATACGCCGCCCGTGGCGGACAGAAGAGCAAAAAGAACACCAAATACAGCGGCGGCGACAATGCCGGTTATGTGGCATGGTATAATGAGAACAGCGGCGGTGTCCGCCCCGTAGGCGAAGGCTCGCATGTCAACGAACTCGGCATCTACGATATGAGCGGCAACATGTGGGAGTTTGTTTCCGACCGCTATGGCATTTACCCCGAGGACTATCAGAATAACCCCCAAGGAACAACCGGTAACAAACCAGTTCTACGTGGCGGCGGCTTCAATGCTTCGGCTTCTGATTGTCGTGTTTCGCGTCGTCTCAACGTTAGTGCCGACGGCTGGTACAGTCGAAACAATGCTGATGCTGCTTGTTCTGATTATGGTCTCCGTCTTGTTCTTGATGTAGAATAATTACTTATATTATTCAAGGATATTTACAGCCGGGGCTTTTGGTTAGAAGAATCAAAAGCCTCGGTTTTTTTTGTTTGAAGGGGGGATATGGAGATTTAAATCGTGGTTAAAATTATGAATTATGCATTATGAATTAAGCATTAAGCATTATCCTGCAATCCTTCTTGCCAGCCTTCCTCGTGTCCGTCTTCGCGGGCGGTTTCAAAAATGTCAAGGGTGTCGCGGTAACGCTTCAAGGATGCTTCATACTCGTCGCGCTTGGTACCGGAGAGGTGGGATATTTCTGCTAATCTACGAAACACTTTTATTATATGCAAGCTTTAACAAGGGGTTTTAACCTATAACGCTTCCACCTCGGCATGCGACAAGCCGGTGCAATGGACTATGGTGTCAATAGGCATTTTTGCATCGTACTTAAACATCTTTGCCATTTCAAGAATCTTAATATAATTTTCAGCATTGGCTTGCTCTATGCCCTTTGCAATGCCTTCGGCTATGCCTTCTTTGCGTCCTTGGACTATGCCCTCTTTGCGCCCTTGGACTATGCCCTCCTTGCGACCTTTCTCAATGCCCTTTATCTCTCCTTCGTTATATCCAAACCGGTATTTGCGGTCGAGAACGTTGTTGTAGACCACCTCGCGGTCTATCATACGGATATAGCGGTCTTGCTCGGCGGCGGTCATGGCGTTGAAGTCAGCCATGTCGCTAAGGTAGACAAAGTCGGGGTCTTTTTCGGTAAATGCTAACTGTGCCATATCTTTCATGTTTGCTATATTATACAACCAATAATCAAGTTTTGTTTCACATTCTTCGGGTTTCATGTTGCAGCTGCGGTAATAGGGCAGCTGTACTTTCCAATATTCCTGCATCGGCGAGGAAATCCGGTGTGTGCCGTAACTCATCCAGCAGTTGCGCGAATATTTCTCTGGATGTTCAGAATCTTTGTCAGAATCATAAAAATCCATCATAAAAACGCCGATAACACGGTGCAGGTCGAAATTCCATGCCAGTTTTTCTTCACCCTCGCGCAGGCGGCCTTGTTTGAAGCCCTGTATGGAGATGTCGCGGGCAAGATAATAGATTATGCGGTTTTCAAAAAAGTCCTGACCTTCTTTCTGCATCTCCACTATTATGTCCTCGCCTTGCGATGTTTTGCAGCGCAGGTCGTAGACCACGCCACGGTTTTCGGGGTCGGTGCCTAACGCCTCCTTGTCGATGTATTCAAGATCGGTGATAACAAGGTCGGAGCCGTGCTGTTGAAAGAGGGCGTTAAGAAAATTGTTATATGCAAACAAAATCAATTGTTTTAACATCGAATTAGACGAAAGAAACGAAAAGGTTTTATTTGTTTAATTCGTTTAATTCGTTGTTAAAAAAACACTGTATCCGCGCTATAATTCAGGATTTTTTGTACATTTGCAGCGCAAAACATAATAATTGTAATATGTCAGATAACAAACGAAAAAGCAAGTTAGATCTTTCGGCGGAGGCGTTTCCGTTCGTGGGCAAAATTCAGATAAATGAGGCAGGTTTCGCCTTTGTACAGTTTAATGGCGTGGGCATTTATATTGCCCCTAAGTTGTTGAAAAATAATACTATCAACAACGGAGACATGGTTCAGGGCGAATTTGTATCTTCGTTCGACAAAAAGAAAAAGCAGGACGGATACACTGCCGTAAAAATCCACAAGGCTGAATAAATTTTTAGTTTAGTGTGGGTGATGCCCTTACTATATCCTACGGTTTCATCATTTTTTTCTTTACTGCATCTTTGCAAAGGTAAATGTATGTGGTATTGAGTTTTATGTAATCTTCCGACATATACCAAATGCCTTTGTAGCCGTATTGCCTTCCCCACGAATTTTTTACCATATAGTATTTTTTGCCGTCAGAGCCTTTGGCAATGCCGTAGATGAGCATTACGTGGTCGTAGGTAAATTGCCAATTATCCCATTGAGTTTGACGGAGTTGCTGTATTTTCTCCGGGTCTAATTTTGATCTGTATTTGGCAATGCCGTTGGTATAAAAATCGCCCGAAACGTCGCCGCCCCAAGCCACGCAGTAGCCTTTCATAATTGCTGCTTCCAAAATTGTTATCAGACGATCGATGGGCAGGTTGAAACTTGGTTTTAATCGCCATTTGTGCATAGCCTCTATCACAAAGTTTTCGTAAAACGGATGGTGCGTAAAACTTGTGAGGCTGATATAATTGTTCCAATCTATGCCGAGCGATACTGCAAATGATTGCGGGGTGTATGTTTTGCCCTCGTGTTCAAATGTTTCGGGACATTTGCCGATGTATCTGTCGAGCACATTTTGCACCGAATCTTGCCAACCTTTTATTGGATGCACACCTTCGTAGGCAAGTCCCGACGCATCGGCTGGTCTTGTATGGTTAGTGCCTGTGCCATAATATTTTACCGCCTCTTTGTAAACATCTCTAAATTCATTAAAATTTGCCAACGTATCGCCTACCAAACTTCCCGGTGCGGGCATAGCGTTTTCGGGACAGATGCCGTATTTTTTTATCACCTCAAAAACATCGTCAGCCGAGCCGCCCTCGCATATTTGGCTGAATCCGTGCATCCTAACGTGGTGCGTTGCGCAGTCCATATAATC
>JAFYFR010000073.1 GCA_017543645.1 Bacteroidales bacterium | reverse complement strand
TTAGCAAGAGCAAGAACGCCAAGGTTGTTGTAGATAGCGCCTTCGTTGCTGTTGAGGTCGAGAGCTTTGTCAAGATTTGTCTGAGCTTTGCCAAGTTCGTTCTTAGCGATGTAAGCGTTACCAAGGTTGTTGTAACCTCTCCAGTCTTCGGGGAAACGGCTTACGTAGTTTTCAAGAACGTTGATTTTGGTATCAAGGTCAGCTTGTTTGCTTGTAGAAGCGTAGAGAGCTTCGTCTTGAGTAAGTTCTTCGGGTTTAGAACCTGCGAGTTTAACGATTTCGTCTTCAGTTTTTTCAGCTGATTGGCAGATAGCCTTGATTTCAGAACGACGGAGTTTGGGAAGAATATCGCTCTTGAGTTCGGTATAAGCCTCAGAAATGTTCTTGATCTCACGTTCACGAACGGTAGGATCAGAGTACATAGAAAGAACACGAAGGATGAGAGCTTTGTCTTTAAGATCGCTGTTTTCGGTAGCTTTGCGGAAACCGTCCCAGTCCTCAGCCTGAGTTGTCTGACGCTGGATGAAGTTGTCGTTCTGTGTGCCTTCAACTTTCTTCAACTGATTTTTAACGAAGTTAACCGAAGTCTTACCACGTCCGTCAACGAGGTTAGAGTTGATATCCTCGGGACCATCAGGAGAAGCGTAAGAAGCAATCTGGATAGATTTGAGGTCTGTGTTAGCGTCGTTTGCTACAGCTGTAACAGCTTGAACGAAAGCTTTAACGTCGTTTTTCTTCTGCTCAGCAGCGGTCATGTCAGACTTCTGCATGGGGAAGTAAACTGTGAGGTCTTTTGAAGTTTCGCTGCTGGTTGGCTTTGGAACTTTTGCGTCAACAGTTCTGCCCGAACCTGCGCCGTTAGCACCGCCGTTGTCAACTTTGAGGCCTTCTTCTACCAAGAAAGGAGTTACGATAACACCGTCACCAATTTTGAAAGATGTAACGTCAACAGACTCACCGTTTTTGGTAGCTTTGAAAGAAAGCAAGAGGTCAGATTTCTTGTAAGCGTCTTCGTAATCGATAGTATCAACGTAGACATACTGACCACCGTTCTTGTAGCTGATAGTAGGATTGTTGTCTTTAACTTTTTCACCCTGAAGAGTTGCGTTCTTCAATTTAACTTCCTTTGATTCTGTTGCAGAGCTCAAAGAAGGAGTGCAAATCAAGTAAGCATTCTTGTCGAAGTATTTAGCCGGGAATGCTACTGTGATTTTTACCGGAATTTTGCCGGCGTGCATTTCCAACGGATTGGGTTGGATTTGTCTTTGAATCGAATTGGCGTTGTCAGCCATCTTCTTCAAACCGTTACAGCCTGTTGCTACAAAGGCTGTGGCTATCATTAATGCCAGATAGTTAACAGTTACTTTTTTCATAATTATTGAATTATATTAATTATTGTATTTAATGTTAGCGCAAAGATATTAAAGTTTTTTGGATTACTAACAAGATTTTTTAATTTTTTTTCAAATAAATAAAAAAATATTTTTTTTGTACTTGCTAAAGAGTCTTGCCGTTTTTGCGAGCTTTGACATCCTTTACATTGCCCACAATGTACCCGAGAATCATGCCCACAGCCAGGCTCGGCACATAATATCCCGAAAGGAATCCGGCTATAAGCCCTAAAGCCAGCCCTATTGCGATACACACCGGCATAAAGAATCCCTCGCGGACGTATCCGTGCTTATGGCGGAGATGGTCGATATAGACGTTAAGGCGTTTTTCGTATGATTCCCGTCCTACGCTGCCCGAATTGAGCAGCTGAGGATATTCCGAGGCGAGTTTTTCCATATCGGAGAGCATTTCGGCACACAAAGGACAGTTTTCTGCCTCGGCCTCCACCTTTACGGCGCACTTGGCAAGTGTGTCGACTTGATAAAAGGTGTAATCCTTCTTGTAAATCTCGTCACGGTGCTTGCTGATTTCGTCTTTGATTGATTGTGCTGTTGCCATTTTGTCTGTAACTTTACAACGCAAAAATAGTTATTTTTACAACAATACAATAATGAGTCTCCAAAAATATATATCTTTGCCGCGTAAAGATTAAAGTAGAGCATTGTGAAAATTACATTTCTTGGAACTGGGACATCATTAGGAGTGCCTATCGTGGGCTGTCCTTGCGCAGTGTGCGCTTCTACCGACCCGCGCGACAAACGTATGCGCAGTTCGGTAATGGTGGAGATTGACCACAAAAATATTGTTATCGACACTGGTCCCGACTTTCGTACTCAATTGCTAAACAACCATATAAGCCGTGTGGATGCCATATTGATAACACATCAGCACCGCGACCATCTTGCAGGGTTAGACGATATCCGCACTTTTAATTATATGCAGCGGTGCGCCATGCCGGTTTATGCCAACTATCTTACGGTCGACAGTATCCGCCGCGACTACTATTACTGTTTCGGAGAGCCGCGCTATCCTGGCGTTCCTGATATTGAACTGCACAATGTGGGCGAAGATCCTTTCGAGGTGAACGGCATAACTGTTACACCTATTAATATAATGCACTACAAACTGCCGGTTCTGGGATTTAGAATCAAAAATTTTACATACATCACCGACGCCAGCCGCATAGAAGAGTGCGAATTGAATAAGATAAAAGGTTCAGAAGTGCTTGTTATCAACGCATTGCGCAAGACAAAACACCTCTCCCACTTTTCGCTGCCCGAGGCTCTTGATGTTATTGCCAAGGTTAAGCCTGACAAAGCCTACATCACACACATAGGACACGAAATGGGATTTCACGCCGAAACCGACGCAGAACTACCTGACGGTGTGCATCTTGCCTACGACGGACTGAGCGTGGAGTTTTAACGGGCTTCATGATATTCTGCCACCTTCATAGTTCCGTCTTTGACAACTATCTTGGTAGACACCTTTTTGTAAAGCGACGCCTCAGAGCGCGGTGTGTCTTTTTTGCCAGAATAAACGCCAGCAATATTAACCAAAGTGTCGCCTGAAACAGAGTAGTCGCCAATAACGCAATAAAGATACTCATCGTTTTCGGCAGGACGGCGCATTTCGTAAAACCCGTCGGCATAATCCGTCTCGTTGGTGCTCTGGTGCTTGGCAATAGGTTTAACAAAAACACTTCGGGCAGCGGCATCCACCGAGGCTTCGTCTATTTTAATGAGATATGATTTGCTGCCCTCGGAAAATTTTTCGGGCGACACCTTATATAAATGCAAAACGGCATAATCGATTTTGGTGATGTCGTCTGGACCCTTGGTGTCGAAATCCACAGTGTAAACCTCGGCAAGTGAGGTAAGCAGCGAATCGGCGGCAGCAATCTCTTTCTCGCCTACCGACAGTCCGCACGCCGAAAACGCCATAGCGCAGGCTGCGGAACAAACAATAAGTAAATTCTTCATATATCGTTGTTATTTAACATGGCAAATATACTGCATATTAGGCAAAAAAGCAAATGTTTTTAATCTTATATTATCTTATAGCACATTTGTTTCATTATTAATTAAAACAAATTTAAACGGATTTCTATTGCAGGGTGAAAAATATGCCGTATCTTTGCACCGTAAAACAAAAGGAAATCCCGAGCGAAAATCTCAAAGATAAAAAGCGAAGGAAAAAAGACAAGAGACGTTCTTTGAACAAAACGATTTATCTCAGTAAAAACCAAGTGTTTCGAAGTGAAAATAATAAGTGTTAAAAATACATTTATTAATCGTTTACGAAAGGTGAATTACTTAACAAATGATTAAGTATTACAAAAACAAGAAACCAATCGGAAACGCTAACGTAAAGAATAGTGGATTTAGAAATCAAAACAAATCCATTATAAAAAAATAGAATATAAGAATAGTAAATATAAAGAGGTTTAATTAAAATTTGAGCAAAATGAAGAAGATTATGTTAAAGAAGTTTTTTGCAACGGCCGTTATGCTCAGCGTTGCATTTGTGAATCCGGCAAACACTTACAGCAATGTACATGCCGACACACTTAAAGGTTATACTTACGATGGCGAAGTAATGCCTGAGGTAGAAACCGTAGAAGAAGAACTCGCAGTTGAAAACTGGATGATGGACGCAGAAGCAATCTACGTTGAGAAAGCACTGAAAGTTGAAAAATGGATGTTCGCCGCCGATACCTACACAGAAGACGCTCTCGCAGTGGAGAACTGGATGTTTGAAACCGAAAAAGCAGAAGAAAGCGAACTTGCATTGGAAGACTGGATGAGCGAGACCGAACGTTTCGGCGAAAAGAAGCTCGACATTGAGAGCTGGATGCTGACTGCCGACAACTACGAAGAAGAGCCGCTCGAATTAGAGGCTTGGATGTTTTAAACAACACAAAATCAGATGAAAAAGTTTCCGACACAGGGTCGGAAGACATTCGGTTCCAAAGGGGAACCGAGTGGGACGTGAGGCGGGCAAAACCGCTTTTTTTGTGTCCATACTCAAACACAACAGCAAAAGGTTTATACTCTATAAACCAATTATTTACCTATACAGAAATTTTTGAAAATATTACCGAGCACCTCGTCGGTGGTAATCTCGTCGCCGGTGATGTCGGCAAATGCACGCAATGCGTCGCGAATATCTTGCGAAACAAATTCGCCCGAAAGTCCCGAAATTAAAGCAGTTTCGGCACGTTCGATAGCGGCAAGTGCTTCTGAAAATATTGTATAATGCCTTTCATTGGTCAAAATCACCTCGTCGTCGTTGAAATCTGCCACGCCAAGGTTTGAAATTTTAGTAAACAACTCGTCGAGATTGGTCTTATGCTTGGCAGAGATTTTTACCACACCTACGCCATCGGGTAGAGATGTAACGTCGGCATCGGGATAAACATCTGATTTATTTACTACTGCAATAACTTTTTCGCACGGGAAACCATCGGGGATAATGTCGGCAAACTGACGGTGGATATCATCGGCAGGATTAAGCACAATAAGCACAATCTCAGCCTTAGAGATAGCGGCTTTGGCACGGTCGATACCAAGTTTTTCGATAGTGTCGTTGGTTTGACGAATACCGGCAGTATCTATCAATCTGTAAGTTACACCATTTATATTCAAGTAATCCTCCAACACATCGCGGGTAGTTCCGGGAATGTCAGAAACTATTGCACGCTCGTCGTTTAAAAGCGCATTCAAAAGGGTTGATTTTCCAGCGTTTGGTTCGCCGCATATCGCCACGGGTATGCCGTTTTTGATAGCGTTGCCCAATTTAAACGAACCTACAAGACGGTTGAGATATGATTTTGTTTCGGTTAATATATCCTTTAACTGCGTACGGTCGGCAAACTCCACATCCTCTTCTGAGAAATCGAGTTCCAACTCCATAAGCGATGTAAACTTCAAAAGTAAATCGCGCAAACGTTTAATTTCCAAAGTAATACCGCCACGCATCTGATTTACTGCAATATCGTGCTCAGCCTTCGACTTAGAGGCAATCAAGTCGGCAACCGCCTCAGCCTGCGAAAGATCCATCTTGTGGTTTTGAAACGCACGGCGGGTAAACTCACCGGGCTTGGCAAGTTCTGCACCGTTTTTTACGAGCAGACGTAGTATTTCGCTTTGTATATAAGTGCTTGCGTGACAAGATATTTCGGCAACATCTTCGCCGGTGTAGGAATGTGGCGCACGATACACCGAAACCACCACGCGGTCTACCTCGTTGCCATTATCGCCTATTATAAAGCCATTGTAGATACGGTTTGGCTCGGCATCCACAATAGAAAACCCCTTACGCAAGGGACGGAAAATTTTATATAATATATATAAGGTGTCGTTTCCCGAAACCCTAAGCACTGCTATTGCGCCTCCGCGCCCGGTGCATATCGCTGATATGGTGGTAGATTTATTCATACCGCAAAAATAATAAACTTACATCAAAACAACAAAAATTCTATCAGAACCAGAAACCAAAAAACAACCTCGAAATGGTGCGAGAATAATCGGCGGTAACATTGCCCCTGCTGCCGAGCAATGTTGCATACCAAACGCTATCCCACCCGAGAAACAGGCGATTAAAATTATAGGAAACGGCAGCACGGGCATACAACCCTATGTCGGTGATTTTGTACGACATATCATTATATCCCTGCGGAGTGTAGACCTTATTATCCTCCCAAAATACAAAAGTGGAAATCAGAGACAAGTGCATCAAAAGCCGCTGCTTAACCACGAAGTTGTAACCGTATCCGCAGCCCAATCCGGCATTGCGCGAAAGAATGTCGAAATCGTATTTTGCGGTGTTCATTTTGGCATAAACATAAGAAAAACCCAAAAGCGGACTTCCAGCACTGCGTATCTGCGTATAACTTTTGTCGAAAGCGGCGGGAAACGCAAACTTTCGATTGTTGAACACATAATAAAGTGTTAACATACGCATTTTAAAATCAATATCGCCACGGTCGATAGTAATAACTGTGTCGCCGTCGGTTAATGTAGACGAAAAACTTGTGGCGCGAGAAAAATCTGTCTCAATACCAAACCTACGGCAGAAAAACCTGAAATTAAACTCGTTATCGTTTTTACGTCCGCGCCTTGGCTTAAAACTGTAGCCGAATCCATAACCCCAATAAGTGGCAAAAGCTCCGATATTGTCGCTCAAATCTGTTTCAAAATCAGCCTTCATAGTCTGTTTGCCGAGATAAACGCCAATCGACGAGAAATCAGGATGAACCGCAAACATAAACCTCTGCGTTGGACGGCTGACAAACGAAGTGTCGAATCCAGAATTGTTATAAAAATCCGCCACAAGGCTATCTACTTTTATAAAAAACCGCTTCTGCGCAATAGCCTCTGTTACAGACAAAAGAATGATAACTAATAAAACTATTCTGCTCATAGGCTGATTTTTTTTAACCTAACTGGCTATCTCTTTAATATCAAATAAATCGCCGGACGTTTGTCGATGTCAATCTTGGTGGTTTTCCATTGCGAAACGGGCTGCGTAAGGATATACTCGGTACTCAAAGTAATATCGCACGCAACGGTTAGCAACGTATTGGACGAAAGCGTATTACAAAGTGTTTCGATAAAAGCGTTGTTGCGGTAGGGAGTTTCGATAAATATCTGCGTTTGGTTAAGCTGTGCCGAACGCTCCTCCAACTTTTTTATCATCTTGCCGCGCTCGGGATTTTTTACGGGCAAATAGCCGTTGAAAGCAAAACTCTGCCCGTTTAACCCGCTTGCCATCAGCGAAAGAAGTATGCTCGAAGGTCCTACCAAAGGTACAACTTTGATTCCATTTCGATGAGCCGCACGAGCCACATCTGCACCCGGGTCGGCAACACCGGGACAGCCCGCCTCGGATATTACGCCAAGATTGTTACACTGATTTATCACATCAAAATATACCGAATAATCAAATCCTTTGTTGTGCTTATCCATCTCGTAGACAGTAATCTGCGGCAGAAGTTCTCTCATTCCCAAAGAAATGAAATAATGCCGCGCGGTTTTGGCGTTTTCGGCTATAAAATACCGAAGACTGCGGATAGTTTCAAGCACAAAAGGAGGCAAGAAAACAGAATTTTCCACATCGCCAAGGTTCATCGGAACCATATATATTATGCCCTTATTCTGTGCCATTGTCGGTGTTATTATCAGAGGGTTCGGGTTCGTTATCCTGGGGCTCATGGTTGTTTGGTTCGTTATCCTGGGGCTCATGGTTGTTTGGTTCGTTATCCACTGGCTCTGATTCAGAAGTATCTTCATTTTCATCGTCAACAGCTTCAGAAGTCTCCATTTCATCAGAAACAGGCGGTTCTGGTTCGGCAGGCTGCTCAATCACGGAGTCAACGCCCTTATTTTTGCTTTTCTTATCTTTTTTAACCTTCTGTTTCTTAGCGGGTTTAGAGGATTTATCAACAGACATTGTGTCAGAAACGGCGTTAAGCGAATCTGACAAGATCTCAAGTTCCGACACAATGGAATCTTCCTCAATTTTCTCCTTTTTGGTAGAATATGCGTTTTCGCCAAAAGGCACATAATAGTTAAGACCCGCTCCGAAAGATTTTGGCAAGGTGTAATTAAACAACGAAATACCTTCAAAATGAGCAAGTTTCGACATTCCTATGCTTGCCCTACCAGTAATCTGAAAAACTCCTACCTTGGTAGCAATCGCAATACCCGCCTCACCCATCAAACCAAAAGTAAAACGGTTGAAATCAGCGGTATACAGTTTTGAAAAGCCGTTCATCATCACAGTTTCCATATTGGTTTCGGCTTCGGGTGCGCTGATAAGGACATTAATATAAGGTCCTACCGCAGTTACAAAATGCACCACGCGTTTGCCTATATCGCACTGAATAAGCATCGGCACCGACACATACGTTAAATCTTGATGGTATGCGATGCCCAAAGTGTCGTTAGAAAAGCCGAAACCGCTTTTTTCGTAATTTAGCTCTGCCTGAAGTCCAATAGGTCCGAGTTCAAAGTGCTTGAAAGACACTCCACCGCCGAAACCGTCCACAAAATCCTGAATACGGTTAAGTTTGGTGGTGTCGGTAGACAATTTGGCAGTGGTATAATACCCTTGAAAACCAATAAGCGACTGTGCTTCAACAGTTACTGCAGCCAAAACTAATATAACCAATAAACAAATCTTTCTCATGCTTAAATTTTTTTCGGCTGCAAAGATATTAAATAATTATTATTCCGACAACTTACCTACGATAGTAGTTCCCGATTCGTCGTTAAACTTGGTGTAGAGCAACGAAGTAAGCAGTATACCAAATGGATAGCAAGGAATAATACCAACAATAGTGCTGCTAAGTACCGACTGAATGGCGTAGTTGATAACAAACAAAATCAAAATAGGTTTCCAATATTTCTTAACAAGACGCCAAGAGTGTTTAAAACAGTCGATTATGCCAAGTTCGGGATGGTCGATAATGGCGTAACTTACAAACGCAAAGAAAAACGCCAATATCATACCGGGTATCACGCACAAAAGTATGGCAATGGATATAATTATACCTTCGAGAAACGATGCCACAATAATTCTCAAATAAGTTTTACCCGATAGAAAAAAATCTTTGATTTCGGGATTTTGTCCACGGCAGATTTTCATACAGTAGTTTTCGGTGCCCACAGCAAACAAGAATAAAATTACACAAAAAATAGGACAGCCTATAAAGATAGGCATCAACGTCGACAACTCTGGCTGTTCTTGGTAGCGCATTACGCCAAAGAGGATGACAAAATACATAGTAAAAAAAGCCACAAAGGGAATAAAATATCCCAAGAGAGATGCCAAACAGAGGGGTTTCCAACGCTCTTTGAATTTATTCCAAGCGTCGATTAGTAAGTCTTGAAAATCAATTTCTTGCATAATTATTATAGAGTTATTAAATTAGTAAATATGTTGCAAAGATAAAATTTTTAGTAATTATCACGCTCATTCAAAAAAAATATTTTAACTTTGTGGAAGTATTAACTTAAAAATATTCAAAGATGAAAAAAGTAATAGTAATAGCTTCGGTAGTGATAGTATTGGCATTAACACTTTTTGTATATTTCAGATACTATTGGACATTTGCCGACGGCTACAAAGAAGGCCAGCTCAACAACATAATGTGCAAAGGCTACATATTCAAGACCTACGAGGGCAAACTCATTCAGTCGGGCTAC
>JAFYFR010000072.1 GCA_017543645.1 Bacteroidales bacterium | reverse complement strand
GCCACAATCTTCTGATCCTCAAAAAACATGTGTTCGGTACGTGTTAAGCCGATACCTTTTGCACCAAACTCACGTGCGATTTTTGCATCGTGGGGGGTGTCGGCATTGGTGCGAACCTGAAGTACGGTATATTTATCGCAAAGATCCATCAGGGCTTTGAAGTCGCCGCTGAGTTCGGCAGCCTTGGTAGCAATTTCGCCTGCGTAAACCTGACCAGTAGAACCGTTCAACGAAATGTAGTCGCCCTCTTTGTAGGTAACGCCCTCTATTTCAACGGTTTTGTTTTTGTAATTAACATTGATAGCACCAGCACCCGAAACACAGCATTTACCCATACCACGGGCAACAACTGCAGCGTGCGATGTCATACCTCCACGAGCTGTGAGGATACCTTCTGCTGCTGACATACCTGCGAGGTCTTCGGGAGAGGTTTCGATACGAACCATCACAACCTTGTGTCCGTCTTTGCGCCATTCCTGAGCATCGTCGGCGTGGAATACGATTTGTCCGCAGGCAGCACCCGGGCTGGCGGGCAATCCGCGTGTAATAACTTTAGCTTTTTTGAGAGCCTCTTTGTCGAATACCGGGTGGAGAAGTTCGTCGAGTTTCTGAGGCTCGCAGCGCATGATGGCTGTTTTTTCGTCGATAAGTCCTTCGCGAACCAAGTCCATGGCGATTTTTACCATAGCAGTACCTGTGCGTTTGCCGTTACGAGTTTGCAAGAACCAGAGTTTGCCTTCCTGAACGGTGAACTCCATATCCTGCATATCGCGGTAGTGGTTTTCGAGCTTGGTCTGAATTTCGTCTAACTCTTTGTAAATTTCGGGCATAGCCTCTTCCATAGAGGGGTATTTAGATTTGCGCTCCTCTTCGGCGATGCCTTGGAGCTGAGCCCAACGTTTTGAGCCTTCGATTGTAATCTGCTGAGGTGTGCGGATACCAGCCACAACGTCCTCGCCCTGTGCGTTAACAAGGTACTCGCCGTTGAAAAGGTTCTCGCCGGTGGCAGCGTCGCGGCTGAAACATACACCAGTGGCGGAAGTTTCGCCCATGTTGCCGAATACCATAGCCATTACCGAAACGGCAGTTCCCCATTCGTCGGGAATACCTTCCATTTTGCGGTAAAGAATGGCGCGTTCGTTCATCCAGCTGCGGAACACTGCGCAGATAGCACCCCAGAGCTGCTCCATCGGGTCGTCGGGGAAGTCGCTGCCGGTTTGTTTCTTAATGGCTGTTTTAAAACGTTTAACAAGGTCTTTGAGTTCGTCAACCGAAAGATCTTTGTCGAGTTTTACTCCACGTATTTTTTTAACTTCTTCTATGATAGCCTCAAACGGGTCAATATCTTCTTTGTTGACGGGCTTCATGCCGAGTACCACATCGCCGTACATCTGCACAAAGCGGCGGTACGAGTCGTATACAAAGTGAGGATTGTTGGTTTTCTTTACCATACCTTCGGCAACAGTGTCGTTAAGACCGAGGTTGAGGATAGTGTCCATCATGCCAGGCATGCTCGCACGTGCGCCGGAGCGTACCGAAACGAGGCATGGGTTGGAGGCGTCGCCGAATTTGGTCTTGGTAAGGTTTTCGATGTGAGCTACTGCTTTTTCCACATCGTCTTTGATAAGGCTTACAACCTGGTCTTTGCCTTTTTCATAATATTCGGTGCAGACTTCGGTTGTGATGGTGAATCCCGGAGGAACGGGAACGCCGATAAGGTTCATTTCTGCAAGGTTGGCGCCTTTACCGCCAAGAAGTTCTCTCATATCTGCACGGCCTTCAGCTTTTTTGTCGCCGAACAGATAAACGCGCTTTTTGTCGCTCATAAATGTTTATAATTTTTTTTAGTTAAAAATATTTAATTGTGTACTAATAGTTCTGTTTTGCAAATATAAAATTAATTTTAATTCTGTGTATACTGTTTTGAATTTTTTTTTCAAAGAAAATAAAATATGGCAGGCATCACGCCTAAAACTACAAAAAAAACCGCCGCACAGATAAGCACGACGGTGTTGGATTGTTACATCAAAAAACAATTAACTCTTCTTAGATTTCTTCTTGCCTTTGCTCGTGGGCTTACGGGCGGCATTATTGTTCTGAGAAGAACTATTTCCGTTGTTGTTGGTTACAGACGAGCCGTTGTTGTCGGTGGTCTGTGTTGTAGATTGCTTTTTACCTTTGCTCGTAGAAGATGTCTGAGCCATGGTCAACGAGGTAGAGAAGAGCGTGAGCGCGATGATAAACAAAAATTTTTTCATAGTTTGTCGTTTTTTATAATTCTACAATATTGATTGTTTATTCAGATAGTTGCTCCGAAGAGAGGAAAATGAACTTGTTTTTTTTGAATTAAACCGTGAATCTCCTAAGATGCTTTGATACCGCTAAGTATAGTTACGCATCCTCGTTGAGGCTCCGCGCTACTTTTGGCAGCCGGGGGGACTTTCACAAAAATCTTGATTCTCTGAGTTTTGTTACACTCGTAATCCCAGACGTTTTTGAAATTGTCCGACTTATTGCTGTAGATTTTTTCGCCGTCCCAGTCCTCTACCGAAAATTCGATGTCGCCGGGCAGCTGTTCGTCTCCTTTTACAATAAATCTGTAGGAGATTCCGTTGCTGAGGGTCTTAAAAATCAAGATTTCTTCACCCTCGTAGAGCTTGACTGCGCTGTACCTGCCGCTGATAACATAATCCTCGAGCAGTGGCAGCACTTGGTTCTCTGTAAACTCTTTGCATTGCGCCTTACCGCTCTGAGGCAAGGCTAAGAATAATGCCAATAAAGCAAAAATGAGTGCTAACTTCTTCATACGTTCAGGTTGTTTTGATTATTGAATATACTCGTTTCTAATTTCTGAAATTTTCTGTGTCAGCTGCGAATAGATATTGCGGTCAACTTTGGATGTGCCTACTTTGTCATAAATAGTCTTGAGCTGCTGCATCTGACCGAGCAGCGTGGCTATTCCCTCGTTTTTGGAAAACAGGGTAAGCAGTCCGAGCATGTCGTCGAGCGAGAACTTCTGATTTTTGACAATGTCGTCGATGTTGTTGTCTTCGGAGGGGAGAGTCTCAAGCATCTTGAGCGAGATATACAAACCCTCTACCCAGCCGCCTACCAATACGGTGGATGCTATTTCGTTGCGCTCGTCCTCTTCGAGGAAGTTGGTGGAGCGTGTGTAGCAGTCAGAAACAATAGAGACGATTTTGTTCTTGTTGTCCATATTGTCCTGTATTTTCTGTATGGTGCTGTCGTTGAAGAATCCCATTATGCCGAGTTGCTCAGAGAGTTTTTTCACAGCGGCGAGATAGTCGATGGCAGCCTGGTTTTGTTCGTAAAGCGCGCAGAAGCTCAAGTCGGCTGAATAAATACCAAGGTTTAGAGCCTGCGATGTCTGAGTGTTATAACGGTTTACGTTAGCGGCAGGGCTCAGATACTCGTCGTTGTACTTGATGCCGAGCTGTTCGAGTATCAACGCGGTTTCTACAGGCGAAGGAAGCGAGTAAAAGATGTACTTAGCTTCGTCGTAAGCGTTGTCGCTGATAGAATTGGTTGTGTCGATGCTTTGTGTTTGCCCTGTATTCTGTTCTCCTCCCGTACACGATTGGAAGAGCGACACCACCATTATTCCGGCTAAACACAGCAGTAAAGTTTTATTTACGTTGTTCATTTTGTAGGTAATGTATTAATTTTAGTAAGAGTTTTTAAAAATACGGATTTTATAAATTTTTGTTAAAGATACAAAGCATTTTTTTTATTACGAAAACATTTTTTCTATTTTTTTCCCATGTTTCGGAGCAAAACTACGTAACCGGTTTTCTCATAAAAACTTTCATCGCGCAACACATAGTTTACCTTGTAGACATACACACCCATTGGACAAGGTATTCCGTTGTGTGTGCCGTCCCAGCCTTGGCGTATGTCCTCGCTTTTATACATAATCTGTCCCTTCTTGTTGAGAATCACCATCTTGAATTTTGCCACATCGCCATGCACTGGCTCAAAAACATCGTTGAGTCCATCGGCATCGGGTGTAAACGCATTTGGGAAAACTACTATCGGGGATTTGATAATGGTTACGGCGTTTTTGACGTAAACAGAGTCGGTGCAGGAGTTTCCTGATTTAACAACCAACTTGATAGAGAATGTTCCGCCCATTTGGTATAGGTGCGACGGGTTTTTCTCTTCGGATTTTTTACCGTCGCCAAAATCCCATCTGAAATAATCGCTGTCGGACGACTGGTTACTGAGACGCAGAGTCTGACCTTCGTACAATGTGTCGGCGTTCTGATCGAATCCCGCGCTTGGCTTGGGATACACATGCAAGGTGCGTATGGCTTTGTTAGCTGCTCCGCAGTCGCCGTATGCGGTAAGGGTTATTTCGTAATCGCCTGCGCCTTCAAAAGTATGTTCCACTTGGCTCAAAGTGCTTGTGGTGCCGTCGCCAAAATCCCAAACACAGGAGTCGCTGTTAACCGAGATGTCCTCGAGTTTTACCTTTACGGGCTGGCAGCCTTCCTGTTTGTCAGCCTTTATGGCGGCCATTATCGGTCGCCCTTCTATAACGAAAGGCTGGATAACGGTGTCAACGCATACTCCGTCGTTCTGGATAAGTACGATGTTGTATCTGCCGCAATGCTCGTAGGTGTGGGAGGTTTCCTCGATATTGTCGGAATATGTTCCGTCGCCGAAATCCCATTTGGCGGATGTGATGTGCTGCGTAAGATTGCTAAAATAGGCAGTGGTTTCGGGATAAACCGACGAATCGTTGATAAACACCACGTTGCTGACTGGCTGCGACAACACTTTAACAGAAACCGTTGCCGTATCAATGCAGCCTGGGCCATTAACCTGAATCATAGCAGCCTTGATGGTAAATGTCTGAGTGTGCCCGGTGGTGTTGCGGAACACGTAACTCGCAGGTCCGGTATAGCCGTAAAGTTCGTCGCCATTGGAAATAAAGTAGTCGGTGATGCCTCCGCTATTATTCTGAGTCATTGTTACTTTCAAGGGCGAACATCCTTCGTACTTGTCAAGGGTAAAACCTGCGGCGTTGGGCGGACGGTTAATCACTATGTCGGTAAGCTTGGCCTGGCAATTGTTGGCGTCCTTCACCAAAACGGAATATGTGCTGTCGGTGAGGTCGTGGAAAACGCCTGTATTGTACTGCCAATCTTTGCCGTCAAGCGAAAACTGATATGGACGTGTTCCGCCCTTGGCTACTGCTACAATCTTTCCTGTATTGCCCACATAACAAATCACATCGTATTTGTCGTAGTCGGCTTCCAACAGAGGCGGCTCTTCAATTTTGATTTCAGAATGGTAAGATTGAGTACAACCTTTTGAATCTTGGGCTTTGATATAATAGACACCTGGTTTGACATTGTTGTAAGAAGTTTCGGTGTAGGGATAGGTTAAACCGTCGTCGAAAGAGAACTTGTACGGAGCAGTACCACCAGATACCGAAACGGTTATAGTTGCGTCGTCGTCGCCGTGGCAGTCGATTTTGTTGGCGAGCTTGGCAGAATAGCTAATTTTTTCGGGTTGTTTGATTAAAGCGTCGGACCATACCACACAGTTGTTGGCATCAGTAGCCAACAACTCATACGACGAGGCAGGCAGACCAGTAAACTTGCCTGTTGCATTGGATTCGGTATAATTATAGCCGTTAACAGTATAAGTTATAGGAGCAATTCCGCCAGAAACCATGAGGGTGGCGGTACCAAGCCTGTCGCCGAAACATGTAGTAATATCGGTGGTCTCTTTTTGGGTAAACTTCATCTCTTCAGGCTGGTTGATAGTAAAGCTTGTTGTTAGAGTGCAGTCGTACTGGTCTTTGATGATAATATCGTAAGTGCCGGCACCTATATCAGCAAAAACGCCGTCGTAGTTAACAGGGTCGTCCACGTCTGGATAAAAAAACTTGTAAGGGTACTCTTCCTGAAACTTTTTTCCACCCACCACCTTGATTGTAGCGTTGCCGTCGTAATAACCGAAACAATGGACATCGGTAGTTTCAATGCCTGTAATCTCAAGCTTGTCGGGCTCGGTCAATTCCACTTCGGGCAAAATCTTAGAGCAGCCTCGGCTATCTACTGCCATTGGCCGGTATTTGCCGGCAGGAAGGCCTGTAAAAATAGACGCCCCGGTAATAAAATTCTTTCCGTCGACACTATAACGCAATTCACCGTAACCCCCTGACACGACATAGCTGATAGAACCGTTTTGGGTGCCTTTGCAGCCCCTAATTTCTTCGTAAAGAAGATTGGAGATAACAAGATCCTCTGGTTGGTTTACAAAGTTGTTAGAGGACTCCACCTTGCAGTTGTTTTTGTCTACCACCGTGATGGTGTAGCTCTTGCTTTCGAGATTATCGAAAATGTTGTCCTCGGGGTCGTGCCCCTCCACATCAGACAGATAGTATCTATATGGCTCGGTTCCGCCGTCTGCCGTAATTAAGATACGGCCATTTTTGTCGCCATAGCATGTGTTCACGTCGTCAATTTTGGGCGAGAATGAAAGTTTTTTGGGCTGGCTGAGAGTCGTGGAGATTACATCTGATTCGCACTGGTTGGCATCAATTATCTTGAAATCATACGTACCAGCGGTCAACATCATTTCGTTGCCCGATTGCACTCGCGACAAGCCATCACTTGGGCGTGTAAATGAGTAAGAATAGTTAGGTGTTCCGCCTTCGGCTTTTAGCACCACTTTGGCATCCGATTTTTCGTAACATGAGGCATCCTGCTGCGAAACAATCTCAATGGTTACCTGAGTAGGTTCGGATATGGCAACTGTTTGCACTTCGGACAAACAGCCCCTGTCGTCTTTTACCTGAACGCTGTATTCCTCTTTGGCAGGAAGATCGAAAAATGTATAGAACTTTTTGTCGGACTTGGAGCTATTGCCAAAATTATCAATAGTAAAATAATACGGCGAAGTACCGCCAGCCACCTGAACATTAATCATACCATTGGCATCGCCGTGGCACTTGTTAAGTTCATCTACTGACGAACAAGAAATTAACGATACCTGCGACGGCTGGCGTATCTCAATCTCCTTATACCAGGCTTGGCAACCTTCGCCGTCGGTGACTTCTGGATAATAAAAACCAGCTCCTACGGCAAAAGTATTTTCGGGCTGATAATCATTGCGTTGAGGCATAATGGAATAGTTAAAAGTATTTGTGCCGCCTGTTGCAATAATGGTAATTGTGCCGGTTTTATCACCAAAACATGTATTTACATCTTCAAATTGAACATCGGTAATTTCAACTCTGGAAGGTTGATTGAGATCAAGTTCTTGGGGCGTAGTTTCACAGCCATTAAAATCCTGAACTTTAATGATATAATGCATATCGGCAGTCAAATTGTCAAAATGGAATCTATCGTCGTAAAAATTCAGACCGCCGTCGATAGAACACTTATATGGCGCTGTTCCTCCAGTAACTGCAAACTCTATTTCTCCAT
>JAFYFR010000071.1 GCA_017543645.1 Bacteroidales bacterium | reverse complement strand
TTGAGTTGGTTTTGAACTTGGGTAAGTTTTGCGTTGGTTTCCTTAACAGCCTCTTTTACAAGGTCGTCGGCAGAAGTATCCTCGCCGTGGAGGTTTTTAGTAAGACTTTCGTCAACGCTGATTGCCACCTTTCGGAGATTGGCACTGCTATATTTAAACGACACCTTACCTGAAACCTCGTCGATAAGGTTGATCATAATTTTTGAAGCGTCGCTATAATTATCGGTAGCAAGAGCCACAGGACGGCGGGCAAAACGTTTGAGTGCGGTTTCAAAGTCACGCTTTTGGGGAACATACAGCAGGTGCAGTTGAATGGCGTTATAAGCTTCTTCCACAGATGTAAACTCTTGAATCATAACCTTGGTACCCGAACCGGGGTAAGGTTTTTTGGCTTGCTTGGTAAGTGTGCGCACCAATTGCTGCGAGCCGTTTACCACGCCAATATATAGTACGCTGATATCCTCATCGTTTTCCCAAATGAGCGAGCGCGGAATCTCGTAGATAATCTTTGCCTTTTGGTCGTCGGACGATTCGCCATATTGTGCGTAAGTATGGTTGACGCAAATAAAAGTTAAAATTACAAGTAATAGTATAATTTTTTTAGCCATTGTATCAATATTAGTTCTACAAAGGATAATACAATTATGTTGCCAATTTATGCTGTATGTTTGGCAAGGATAAACTCTTCAAGAATTTTAGCGTGGTCGAATGCCAGAGCGGGAAGGTTGTTGAGGTCAAACCAAGCGGCCTCTTTGGCATCGTCGGCAGGATGAAATTCGGTGTCCTCGTCTACATAAACATAGAAAACTATGGTAACGGTACGTCCGCGAGGGTCGCGTCCCGGGTCGCCAAATGCCTTAAACTGAGAGAGAAACTGGCAGTCGATACCTGTTTCTTCCATAAGTTCGCGCGAAGCCGACTGTTCGAGGGTCTCGCCCTCTTCGGTAAATCCGCCGGGAAACGCCCAGCAATCTTTAAAAGGTTCGTTCTTGCGTTTAATAAGCAGTATCTGGCTCGAAACTCCTGTGTTTCTTAGCACTAAGATGTCGGCAGTAACCGACGGCATAGGGTATTTGTATGTGTATGACATATATGAATTCTTAACGTTAAGTTTATTTGCCAAATATAAGGAATATTTTGATAGGCGGTATTGTTTTTTGCTGTTTTTTTTTTGCGATGTGCAAATAATTAACAAATACATTTATTTGCTTTTTACCAAAACATCCGTTATCTTTGCGCAAAACATTACCACAATAACCGTTATGAAATACTACGACCCCAAGACCGACGTCGTGTTCAAAAAGGTGTTCGGCGAACATAAGAACCTTGCCATCAGCCTGCTCAACGCTGTTTTACAGTTGGAAGGCGACAATGTGATAAAGGATTTGGAGTACCTTCCGTCCGAGATTCTGCCCTTGATGGGCGGCAAACGCAGCAGCGCGGTGGATGTCCGCTGTCAGGATTCCAACGGCGACTACTTCATTGTAGAGATGCAGATGTACTGGTCGTCGGACTTTTTAAGACGTGTGCTCTACAACTGCGCCAAGGTATACACCACGCTCTATTCCAAGGGCGAGGAGCATTACAAGGTAAAGAAGGTCTTCTCGGTCAACATTCTCAACGATGTATATCAAGAGAGCAACAACAACAATTACCATCACTACAACATGTCGGAGATAGGCAATCATGGCCACATTATCAAAGGCATCGAGATTGTCTGCATAGAGCTTCCAAAGTTCAAGCCCGAGGACTATGCCCAGCGTAAGATGCTCAAACTGTGGCAGGAGTTTCTCACATCCATCAACGCCAAGACGGGCAAGGAGGAAATCACCGACGAGCTTTTAGACAACGCCGAGGTTAAAGAGGCCCTCGACCTTTGCCTCAACCTCACAGAGGAGGAGCGCGGATACTACGACGGCTTCTGGGGCATGGAGTTTCTGCGCAACGACCGCGACAAAACCGTCCGCGAGATCAGCAGAGCAGAAGGCAGAGCAGAAGGACTTGAAGAAGGCATGGCCAAAGGTCGTGCAGAAGGCGAACGCGCCGCCCTTATTGCCACTGCCCGCAGAATGAAGTCGAAAGGCTTGGCTGCCGAAGACATAGCCGAAATCATCAATCTGCCTATATCTGAAATCCAACAGTTATAAGCTGCGGACAGCTGCGAAAAATCACAAAACAAACGAGGCACCACAATCAATTTGTGATGCCTCGTTTTGTTTAAATCCAGAGTTCTATCTTAGTTGAACTTCTTGCCATACTGTTCGGGGCTGCTTGCCACAAGCAGGGGGGCTTCGTTTTCGATTTCAATTCCTCTATTTCGGGTTTTTCGTAGGGTTTCTTGTTCATTTTATTATGAATTATGAATTATGAATTAATAAGGTGTTGCGCTTGTCTAAACCCTCGCCATTATGCTCAAGGTAGCAGCGGAAGGGGTTGATAGATGCGCCTGCACCGGCTTGCACAAACTCGCCTATTTCTATTTCGTTGCCATCCTCGTCGGTAGAAGGCTCTCCGGCAAAGCCGTAGACGTTTGGGGCGCCGTTTTCCCACTGTTTGTATTGTCGAGATTAGTGCACATGCTAAATGCACTTTTACCAACAGTTGTAACATTTTTAGGAATGGTTATGGAACTTATGCCCGACGCCGCAAAGGCATACTGTCCAATATATTTTAACGATTTGGGCAGGGTAACAGATTCTAATGACGGACATGCACCGAACGCTCCGTAATCGAGATTCCATAAGGTCATTAGCAACAAACGCATACGGTAAAATTATGGTAACGTCTTCGGGAACAACAACATTAACATCGTTGCCAAAATATTCTACCAAAACTTTTGCGACAACATTTCCGTCTTTGTCGGTTTTGGTGCTGATAAGGAACTCGTTGCTGAATGAAAACGGCGACCCCTCAGCAATGTCGATATTTTTTAGTTTGGTCAGAGAGACCGTAGTAGCGGCCGAGGCATTGTGCTGGACCGACGAAGTTAGAGTTGAAGAATATGAGGTAGGCGTGGTCGTCCTTAGGAGACGAATACCAGTAGGCGCTCGTCTCGTTTTGGTTCTTGACCTCCGTACCGTCGCGGAAACAAGCAGCGGGAAGGAACACTGCGCCTGCGGATTCCATCAATTTCCACTCTGCGGCTTCATACTGATTATAATTATCCCAATCTTTATAGCCAGTGGTGAACTCTTTGCTGTTGGGCTTAGGGTCTGACCAGTCGTCGGGGATGATTATTACGCCGTGAACATCATTTACCTTGCCGTGTCCGTATCTGGGAGTGTGGGGAATGGGAGAGGGAAACAGTGCCTTCCAGTCGTCGGTCAGCCGAAGAAGTCGGTCCATTTGTAGGTTTCGCCGACCTTCCAATTTCCGTAGTTCTCGCCGATCTTATCGCCTGACGCGTGGCAGAAATCGTATTGATGCTCTGCGAAACGCCACGGAGTTGTAGCCGAAGGATTATACTGCAAGTTGCCTTTTGAGAAATATACTTTCTTGCCATCGGCTACGGTGAAGTACTGGCGGGCTACGGTGTAGATTGTGCCGGGGGATACTTCTTCGGCTTTCTTGCTGATATCGTTGCCAAGGCCTGTGCTTGTTACATCAGCATCGGCGGGTATGGCAATCCATATGCGGCCGTCTTTTACGGTGTAGCCGTCGGAGTTGATTTTAATCTCGTGGTCGCAGCAGGGCGACATCGAGATGGCTAAGTAGGCGTTCTGGTCGGTGAGTGTTCTTTCTCGAATGTGATGTTGTAATAACCCTTCTTGTCCGGGTCGGTGGTTTCTTCGGCATAGCCGACCTTTTTGAGCGTGGTGCCGGTGTTGACACGGAGGGTGAACGGGATGCCTTCCTGCTCTGATTTGTTGGATTTTGGATTAACGGCGTTGTTGTCGTCGTCTTTGCTGCACGATGTGGCAAGCATTACTGCCGCTGCTATGGGCAGGAATTAAATTAATGCGGTTTTCATTTTTTAATTGTGAATTATGAATTGGTAAAAAAATCCCCTGCGGCATACCTGTGTTAGAGATATTCCGCAGGGGAACGGTATGGGCGCGGCGTGCCACGCCCGTAAATATGGCAAGGTATTATTAGGGAGTGGCGTTTTACCCCACTATAAAATTTTATGTTATTTTTGTAATATATCATCATAATTTATAACGCCTCAATTTCGGATGGTGTCAGGTGGGTGTACTTTGCTATTATATCAGCAGACATTCCGTCGGCTTTCATATTGCGGGCTGATTCGAGATTTGCCGCGCGCGCGCCTTCGGCACGTCCTTCTGCACGTCCTTCTGCTCTGCCTTCTGCCCTGCCTTGTTCTATTCCGGCGGCGAGTCCGCGTTTCTCGGCACCGAGGATGGCGGATTTCTCGGTGCTAATGTCGAGCCAGTATTTCTGGTAGGCGGCAAGTTCGGCGTCGGTGTATGCCGATTCTTCCACTATGTCTAACGCCTGCCGGGTCTCTGGGTT
>JAFYFR010000070.1 GCA_017543645.1 Bacteroidales bacterium | reverse complement strand
TTGCAGGCAGATAACGCTATCCACATTGGATATGGAGTATCCGGCGTTGCGGATTATCTCGCAGGTCTTGCGCAAAAGAATTTTTGAATCTATGCCCTTGTATTGCGGGTCGGTGTCGGGAAAATGATAGCCAATGTCGCGCATATTGGCAGCACCGAGCAGAGCGTCGCATATAGCGTGGATAAGGCAGTCGGCATCGCTATGTCCTACCGCGCCTTTGGTGTGTTCTATTTTGATACCGCCTACAAAAAACGGAATGCCGTCGGCAAGCTGGTGTACGTCGAATCCTATTCCTGTACGAATTTTCATTGCTTAAAATGTTATGGATGAATTATTTGGAAATTTTTTTGCTTTTTCAATTTCGGATGCCGAAAGGTCGTTGCCAGTGAGCACAATGCTCGATACAAAGGTAAGTTTGCCAATAGTTTTGGGAAGGGTTTTAAGATTATTGTCCGAAAGATCAAGTTCTTGAATCATAGACATTTTACCTACCGACGACGGCAACTCATAAATTTGGTTTTTGCTAAGGTCGAGCATCCTCATAAATGCCATTTTGCCAATGTTTTCGGGAAGAGTGGTAATATTATTGTTGCTCAAATTGAGAAACATCAATTGATTCAGAGTGCAGATATTTGCGGGCAAGATGGCAAGTGCATTGTTGCGAAGGTCGCAAATCTGCATTGTTTGCAAATTGCAGAATGTTTCGGGCAGAGTGGTTATAAGATTGTCGGAGAGGTCGAGACTTTGCAGTTTGAGCGACCCTATTGATGCGGGCAATTCTTTGATGCGATTGTGAGTGGCAGAAAGGTTGTAAAGTTTTGCCATTGAGCCAATTGAATCAGGAAGCGATTCTATCTGGTTTTCATCTAAGATAATGTTTTTAAGATTTTCGAGAGCGCAAATTTCGTTGGGAATAGTGCTCAAACGATTTGCACAAAGGTCGAGCATCAATAGGTTTTTGAGCGAAGCAATTTCTAAGGGAATCTCGGTTAACTCATTGTTGTTGAGCACAAGATATTGCAAATTGCTAAGCATAGCCACTTCGGGCGAAATGGATGTAAGTTTGTTGGATTCCAAATCGAGCATATGAAGATTGTGGCATTGTACAATCTCGGAGGGGAACTCGACTAAATCCTGTTCTGAGAGGTTTAACTTAATTACCCTCAACGGATTAGCGAGAGCCTCATCCAATGAGGTAAATTCGTAAGCATCGACAAGGTATTCGTCTGAGAGCAAACCATTGTCGTCTAAATACTTAGGCAAAATATTGCCATTTTTATCGAACCATTCGTCGTTTTGTGCGTATGCGCCTGCAACCGTAAACACAAACGCAATAAATAGAAGTCTCTTAATCATTTTTAGTACGTAATTAGTTTTTCTGAGTATGCAAATATACAAAATAAACTCCTTTTGAAACAATGAGGTTGCCCTTTTAACTTCTGTTTTATATATATTTAACTTTTTTAAGACATTTTGGGGGAAATTATGGGCTAAAATGTCGTATAAGTGAACATATATTAATTTTAATTCGGTTTTATAATGAAAAGAGTTACTATATTTTTACTGCTGATGCTAATCGGCATCGCCGGATGCAACAAAGAAGACGATGACACCGTTACCAAATATTCTCGCCACAACAACGGACGGCACAATACAAACTCCACCACCCGCAACAAAGACTACACTATACATCGATTTGTTTGGGAAACAATGTACTACTACTACTATTGGAACAACAACATTCCATCGCGTCTCGACCTCACAAAATTCGACACTCCAAACGATGTGTTTGAAAAATTCAAATACACCGACGACAGATTTTCCGCTATACTGAACAACTACACCGAAACCGACAGCTACTTTAACAACGAATATGTTACCGACGGCCTCAATTTAGTATTGGGGACCGACCGCTTAGACCCAGAAAAAGTTGTTGCCTACGTGCAGTATGTCTACAAAGATTCGCCCGCCGAGGCTGCCGGCATCAAACGCGGACACGTTATAACAAAAGTTAACGGACAGACCCTCGACAAGAATAACTACCAATCATTATTAAACCTCGATTCCTACACGCTCTCCTACTCTACCCTATCTGTGCCAAACGGAATGTGGAACTACCGTGAGTATTACGGCGACGAATACACATCGCCACGAATAACTAAAAAGAACATGAATATCGACCCTGTGCTCCAAGTTGCAACACATTACATCAACGGACACACTATCGGTTATTTCCTTTACGACAGTTTCGACGAAGGCACAAACGGCATCACCGAGGCTATCGAAAAATTCCAAGCCGACCATATTACCGACCTTGTTTTAGACCTAAGGTTCAACGGCGGCGGATATGTTTCCACTCTCGAAAAATTGGTGTCGATGCTTGTTCCTGCCGGCAACGAAGGCAACCTTTTTATAAAAACAGAGCTCAACGCCGGCCTCACACAAGCTTTGAAAAAGCAGGGCGAGGACTTAAACTCGTATTTTTCGCATGAAAACGCTCATCTCAACTTAAACAAGCTCTACGTGCTTACTTCGTATCAGACAGCATCGGCAAGCGAGGAGCTGATTTCTGGTCTAAAACCTTACATGGACGTGGTAATTATAGGCACTCCAACATACGGAAAATACACCACCAACCTGCTGCTCAACGACATCGACGACAAAGGCACCGACCCCGACGGTATCAGCTATTCCGAATGGGCTCTCTACCTTGTGGTTGGGCTTTGCAAAAATGCCAACGGCGAGATGAATTTCAAAAACGGATTCACTCCCGACTTCCAAGTTGAGGACTATTACGACACACCTCTCGGCAGCGAAGACGACCCGCTGTTTGCGCAGGCAATTTCGCTTATCACCGGCAAGGCATCAATAGCCAAACGCGCCAGAACAGCCTCAAAGTTTCAAAATGATTTTATCGGAACATCGGCAAAACCGTTTTACAAACAGAACCTGACTTTCAACCGCCCTTTCACACGCCTATAAACTTTTTAAACTGCTCGCTATATACATCGGTAACGCGGACTACCTCGTCGCCGATGTATATGCAGTTGTTCTTATCCACAGAACGTATCTTATTGATTGCCACTATATAAGAACGGCTTACACGTATAAATTTGTCGGCAGGCAACATCTGTTCCACATTCTTCATGGTCATAAGCGAGATAATGGGCTTGCGGCCGCTGTCGAACACAAAGCGCACATAATCTTTGAGGGCGCAAATATAGAGTATTTCGGATGCGTCGATACGTACAAGCAACGATTCGCTCTTGATAAAAAACGTGTTGGTACTCTGTGCTGTGACAGGCTGGACGGGTGCGGATGACGTTGATTGCGAAGCGTTTTTCAGTTCGTACCACTCCTGACATTTTTCCACAGCCTTGAGAAACTTGGCATAACTGACAGGCTTGAGCAGGTAGTCTATTGCGCTCACGTCGTAACTGTCGAAAGCATACTCCTTGTAAGCCGTTGAAAACACTATTTTTGTTTCAGGCGGAACCATTTTCGACAGCTGCATTCCGTCCAAGTCGGGCATCTGAATGTCGAGGAAAAGCACGTCGGGCGGGTTTTCTTTAATTATTTGAATAGCCTCCACGCTGTCGGTGTAACCGCCCACAAACTCGAGATTCTGAGTGCGCTCAATAAAATTCTGCATAAGCCGCACTGCCGGCGGCTCGTCGTCTATGACCATACATTTTAGTTTCATGGCTCAATTTTGTTTTAAGTTTTTTACAAAATTATAATTTTTTGCTTTATTTTGCAATAATTTCTACCACGCTATACGTTAAACATACAAAAAAAGAAATATGAAAAAAATATTTGTGCTAATTCATTTATTTATAGCTCTTTCCTTATCTGCACAGGATTTAATTAACGAAGAAGAGCTTAAAAACGCACTGTCGATGATAGAAGAAGCCCGCACTGCCGAAAACGATTCGTTGCGTATTGCTTTGGCAGACAAGGCTTTCGATACGTTTTGCTCTTTAGTGTACGAAGATGATCACATGAATTACCAATTCCAGAATATCAATCCTGTGTCGGTGTTGACAAGTCCCGACAAGCTGTTCAGAATTTTTACTTGGGGACTGCAGCTTTCCGACGGCAACTACAAATACTACGGACTTGCCGAATATAATGTGCATGGAGATGTACTTACTGCCACGCTTTACGATCTGTCGGACAAGACTTCCGACCCTGCCCATGCCGATATGCAAGCAGGCAACTGGTACGGGGCTATCTATTACGACATAGTACAGGTTGGCAGCAAAAAAAGCCACACATACGCCCTTGCAGGATGGGACGGCGGCGACCTTTTTGTCAACCGCAAAGTGCTTGAGCAGGTAAGCATCTCCCTCGAAGACGGAGGCGGTATGCGTTTCGGCGGACAATTTGTCAACGAGCGTAACCGCAGCTGCGAAAGATTAATTTTCGAGTTCACCGAACGCGCCGTAATGAGCCTCAGATACGACAAGAAACAGAAGATGTTTGTCGCCGACCACTTGTCTGTTCCGTCAGAATACAACGGCGACCCAAAATTCAGCGGACCCGACGGCAGTTTCGACGGATATTATTTTGAAGACGGTCGCTGGCATTACGTTCCCGACATCGACATCAAGGGCGCGAGGTTCTAACTAAGCGTATGCATTAACATCTTCGTCGAGGCACTCCACCTTCTCCCTGACCTGAAGTATCAGCAGTGTAATGTCGTCGCGCTGTTCGGTATAGGCTGAATAGGCATCGAGGGTGCGTTCCAATTTTTCTTTCTGCATTGATGGGCTAAGATCCTGAGTGTTGTTAAGACATTCGACAAGCCGTTTGCGTCCGAACCTTGTGCGCTCGCGGTTGCTCTGGTCTATAATGCCGTCGCTATACATATATATAGTGTCGCCCGGCACTATCTCGAATATCTGTTGTGTAAACTGCGGCCTTTCGTCGAGAAAACGGCGCGATCCTCCGGCAATGGAGATACGGTCGGCGGGTATCAGAAGGCAGTGGCTGCTGTTGCTCCGACGGAAAAGTATCGGACACTTCGCTCCTGAATATACAAACTGGTACATATTGCCGTCGGCATCCACATCGAAACGGCAGAGCGACATATCCATGCCGTCCTTGTTTTCGCCGTTGCTTTGTTTAAGCACCAAGGATGTGATTTCCGAAATATGCGAAAGAATGTCATTAGGCTCGTAAATCTTTTTGTAGATAACCGCTTCCGACAGCAAACGATTGGCTATAAGGCTCATAAACGCTCCGGGGACACCATGTCCTGTGCAGTCTACCACCGCGCAGAACACCATGAAACCGTTTTTGCCCTTTACCACGCGCTGCCAAAGAAAATCGCCCGAAACAATATCCTTTGGACGGTAGATAACGTCGGCGTTGAAATAGTGCCTGAAATCGTCTATCTGATGCAAAAGCAACTCCTGAATGGATTTGGCGTATGTTATGCTGCCGTTGATAGCCACGTTTTTGGATTTGATGAGCGAATACGCGTCGGCTTTTTCGATAACTATCTCGCTGTAAGAGGCTATCACCTTGAAAATGGCTATGTCGTTTTTGGAAAACGCGTTTTCCTTTGGACTGTTGATAATCATCACAGCCGACACATCGTTGCCTCTGCACAGCGGAATCCTTACGCAAGTGCGGTAGCCCATCTCCATAAGGAACGGAGAAACCTCGTAGTCGGACGAATTATCTGCCACCACCTCCTGATTGTTTTGAAAACAGGTGAGTGTGAGCGGGTCAATAAGGTCCAAAAGTTTCTCGTCGGGCAAATCCCACGACTGTCCGTCCTGAAGATATGGCGAAAACTCCACGACATTAAGCTTTTGCGAAAGCTTGCAAATGCACAAGCCGCAACCGTCAATCGGAACTACCTGATTGTTATATACTTTGAGCAGGATAGTAGCAATATCGGTAGAGCCAGAAATCTCTTTGTCCAACTCGCTGAGGTCTAAAAGCCTCTGGTAAGAATTTTGGATCTCAGCACGGCTGGCGTGAAGTTCGTTGTTCTTTTCAAAAAGCTCGTCGCGCTGCGACTGTATCTCCTCGTTCTGCTGCTTCATCTCCTCGTTGCGCGATTCAAGCACGGAATTGAGCTTTACGAGTTCGGATGTGCGGCTCTTCACAATCTGCTCCAACTCGTTCTGACGGCGGCGCAATCCCCTCGTCCTTAGCTGATGCACAAGCCAAAACATAAGCAATCCCAGCAGCACAAACACCGCGATAGCCGTTTTGGTCTTGTACCACGGCGGCAGGATGTTGATAACCAACACGCACTCCTCGCTGCGCACACGGTCGGAATTTTCGGCTATCAGGCGCAATGTGTACCTGCCCGGACTGAGGTTGGAGAATCCCACCTCGCGACGTGTGCCGAGGTTTGTCCATTCGTTGCTGTAGCCTTCGAGCTTGTAAAAAAACTTTGTGTTCTTGCCGTAAATAAAGTCCAAAGTGGTGAACTCAAACGAAAATATTATATCCTTCCACGAAAGCGTAATCTCGTCGGTGCTGGTAATCGACTGCGACAACGGCGAACCCTGTGCCTCGGGGTGTATCTGGTTGAACCTTATCAACAGGCTGGTAATTATGGGCTTGGGCACGTTGGTGATGGTACGCACATTAACATTGTGGAACGAAACCACTCCGTCGTGTGTGCCTATCCATATTTTACCATCGCGAGTCATCAAAGCTGAATGTTTCTCAAAACTGTTGGACAGAACACCGTCGTCGGTATCGTAGATTCGCGACACCACATTAACCTCAGGATTAAACTTAATAATTCCTTTGTTGGTGGTAATCCAAAGATCGTAGGTCTGGTCTTGCACCACGTTGGTACAAATCATGTTTTTGAGCTCCGACTTATCGCCCACGTGCGAAAAAATCCCCCTCTGAATGTCAAACTTGTTGAGTCCGGCGGGCGTGGCAATCCAGATACGGTTGTTGCGGTCGTATGTTATGTCGTTGACCACATTGTGCGAAATACTGTAAGGATTGCCGTAACTGAATGTGTAGTTTTCTATAATATCCTTATCGGGATAGTAGACAAACATACCCGAATAAGTACCCACCAAGATTGTTGTGTCGGGTCCGGCGCAGAGGCAAGTACCGTAAAGGCTGCATGGTTCTACAAGCCGCGAATCGCAGGTTATGGGGGTGAATTTCTCTGCCTTAGGATCAAACATCAGAAGTCCCGCACCGTTGGTAAGCACCCACATCCTGTTAAGCTTGTCAAAAAGTATGTCCACAATAAAATCGTTTGTGATACCGTCGATACTACCTACAAGACTGAAAGCTTTGCCGGTTTTGCGGTCGGGACTTAGCTTGTGCAACGGATTGTTGTATCCGCCCGACCAGAGGTTCCCTTCTTTGTCGTATGCCATGGCAAGCACCGAGGAGTTCTTCATGGTGCTGTGGGGCACTGCGTTGTTATACACTCCGCAGTTTTTGGTGCTCTTGCCGTCCCAAAACACAATGCCTCCGCCGTCGCTGCCTATAGCCAATGTTCCGTCGGGAGCTTGGCAAATTGACGAAATCTGGTTTTGCATCAAAATAGAGGAGTTTTCAGGATAGCTAAGAGCATCGAACCTTATAGGATTGTTAGGATCGAGAAACGAAACTCCGTGCCATGTGCCAAACCACATTATGCCGTTGCTGTCTTGGAAAATGGTGTTGACTGTTACGCTATTGAGCTGACGTGTCGACCGTTGGCTGTGATCCGACTCTATCATCTCCACGCTCTTGGATTCGCGGTTTACAACATAAAGCTCTTCGGCGTTGGTACCAATCCAGATGTCGCCGTTCTGGTGCTTAAAAAATGTCTTGATGCACACCGGCAGAGGCTTTCCGCCAAGCTCGGTTAGCTGTGTTACGCTATGCGATGCCAAATTAATCTCGTAAATACCTGTATATGAGCCAATCCAAACCGTACCGTCGCCATGATTGATAAACGCGCCTGTTTCTACTAAAGGAAACGAACTTTTGGAGACACACTCTAACGAATCGATAATCATTCCGTTATTGTTGACATGATATATAGAAGTGGCGTTTTTGTCGATTGCCCACAATGTCTGGTCGTTGTCGACAAACGAAAACCTTATGGTGTGGTGAGTGAAAAAATCGTAGGCGTATGGTTCAAACAATTGTTTTTCGTCATTAAACAAAAACATCATTCCGTTGTCGGCAAAAACAAGCATCTTATTATCGGAGGTAACATACAGGTTTTTAGCAAGATAACTATTTATGGGCGTATCATCTGCACCTATACGTATAGAATAGAGCATCATTTTTTCACGCTTGATGCTGTATTTTGCCACACCATGGTCAGTAGCTATCCAAATGTCGCCGTTCTTATCGGCTTTGAGATCCGACACGCTGCTGCCTTCGAGACTCAGCGAGTCGCTCAAATCATTGAACATCACTAACGAATTGCCATCGTAGCGCGAAAGACCTGTCTGCGTGCCTATCCATATAAATCCGTCGCCATCTTCGGTAACGGATGTTATAATATTGCTATTCAGACCGTTAGATTCGTTAATACTATAAAACCTATATCCACTCTGAGCCGACCCGCCGGTAAAGGCCAGCACAAAAAGCAATAGCGGTAATATTATTTTAAGTTTGTTATTCATTCTATATCTAACTTTCGCAAATATAATACAAATTAGTTATTTTATACGTAACAAATATAATTATTCTTCAATTTTTTAGACATATTAAAACATTACACAACTGCCAATAAATTATAAATATTTATACTAACTGTCATTTTGACATTGTCAAATTGTCCTAAAACTGCCATTTTGACATAAAAATAGGCATTTTTTGGTATTGGCACTGAGTTTGAAAATACTCTTTACGAACGGCGGAACTTCCCGATGCGCTAAGGAAGCGAGCCGGAGATTAAATGTTGAACAAATTAAAATATTACACAAAATGAAAACACATAACTTTTTAAATACGGAGGCAAATATGTTGCAAAAATTATTCAACTCGGATAACCTCTTCGACAACGGAGTGTTTTATCCATTCTTTCAAAACAAAAAAGCTTTCAATGTTCCGCCTGTAAACATCAGCGAAACCGAAACCGACTTTGTAATCGACATGGCCGCCCCGGGATACGAGAAAAAAGATTTCAAAGTGAATATCCTGCGCGACGAGCTTACGATTGAAGCAGAGCGTGAGACCAAGACAGAAGAGACGTCGAAACAGGATGTCTACCGCCGAGAATACTCGTTCGGCAGTTTCCGCCGCTCGTTTACCCTGCCCCAGGGCGTGGACGCATCGGCAATTTCGGCGGCGTACGACCAAGGCATCCTCACTATCAAAGTGCCTAAGACCGCGCCGCAAGACACCCAGACATCTATTGAAATTAAATAGTGTTTTGTCTCATGATTAAGTAAAAAAGGCTGTCAAGGATTTGACAGCCTTTTTTTATTCCTGAGTTTCGATATATTCAAAATCCATTCCGCTCAGCTGCGAAAACCTCTGCCCCGATTTCAAAAGGTCGGTGTCGTCCGCCTCGTAATACCATTTTATTGAAATACGGCTTTTGGAGCGGTTGTCGGCGAGTATTGAGAGTATCTTGGCTATCATCTTCGCGCTCGATGTGTTGTAATACGAAAGGTTGAACTCGAACAGGGTTTCGGGGTTCGGGTCAGAAAAATATTTTTCAAGCCATTGCAGTATAGGCTTATAGAAGTTTTTTGAGTCTTCTGGATACGACGTTTCCGCTATGCGGAAAATCCCCCGCTGCTTGTCAAGCGTTACCGAGGGGGTTTCGTCAGAACTTTCGATTATCAGCGAATCCATAACAGTTAGTTAATTGTTGTTTAAGCGGATAGTGTATTTAAACAGAGAATATCCGGTGTCTACATTATAAAAGGTGTATTCCAACGGATGCTTGCTCTTGATGCGCATCTCGATAAAGCCAAGTCCAGCTTCCTTGGTAGTTATCATGCGGAAGTCGAACAGACGCTCGTTGTAATACTCCTCGCGCTGTTCGTCGGTGAGGTTGTTCACATAGTCGATTTTTTCTTTGAGCTTGTCGATAGAGGTGTTTGGAATATAGTTGATGGTGGTCAGCTCGTGGCATCCTTCTTTTTCCGAAATGTAGAAAATTCCCTTGCTGCCTTTGATGCCGCCGATGTTGACATCTCCGTGGTGGATGATGTTCTGGAGCATCTCGGTCATAAGGCTGATGGTCTTTTTGCGAAAGTTTGGCGTGTCGCTGCGGCTCTTCATTATCGAAATAAGGCTCAGAAGGCTGTCCTGATCAAACACGGTGCTGTATATAAGTAGCACGTTGTTCTCTATGATAAACTGGTGCAGGTTGGTCATGTAGTTGAGCGAGAAAACCGAAGTTGGCAGCTGCTCGGATTCTTGCGCGAGTGTCTGCGTGTTGATGCTGGTGTGAAGGTAAAAATACGACATCAGCTCGCTAATCTTTTTGAGCGAATAGGTCAACTTGTTGCCCGACTTGCGTGCCATCTCGATAAGACCGAGACCAGCGCCGCCTTTCGACGACAGCTGTCCGTTGCTCAGCACCTCGCGGTAAAATGCGTCGAGTTCTGTCTGGTCAAGGTTGTTGATTTTGTCGAGCTTTCCACAGAGCGACTCGGTCTTGCTGTTTTCTATAATGTTGCCCGTGGTGACGTAATAATACTCGTTCTGTTTCTGGATGGCAAAAATTGCAGTCTCCTCGGGATTGTAGGGCGCGTCCTGATGGCGTGATATATTCTGGATACTCTCTACCATTATGTGAAACACACGCTTCTTGATTTTCGACGAAATATGATCCCTGTCGATGTTTTTTTCGGCAAGCGACAATATCTGGTGCGACAAACTCTGGGTAAACTCGCCCCTGTATATGTAATGCAAGTCCTCATTGCCTGTCGACTGCATAAGTTCCAATATAAAATCACGCTCTGTCATTCGCTCAATGATATAATAATGTAAAACACGTTTTTTACAGCATTTACCGTGCCATTTGCTACGGACGGACTGTAATTTTTAAAATTTCGATAAAGGTAGGGAAATAAAAAATCAATGTCAATAGGCAGACACATTTTTTGTGTAAAAAAATAAAAATGCTTATCTTTGCGGCATAATATTTTACCAACGACAAAACAAATGTTAGAAATCAAAAACTTACGTGCCTCAATCGACGGGAAGGAGATTCTCAAAGGCATTAATCTTAATATAGAGAAAGGCAAGGTTTACGCCATTATGGGTCCCAACGGTTCGGGCAAAAGCACTTTGGCTTCGGTACTTGCGGGCAACGAACTTTTCACCGTTACCGAGGGCGAAATCACGCTTGATGGCAAAGACCTCCTAAAACTCAAACCCGAAGAACGCGCCGCTGAGGGTGTTTTCCTCGCTTTCCAATACCCCGTGGAGATTCCCGGCGTAAGCATCAACAACTTTATGAAAGCGGCAGTTAACGAACAGCGTCATTATCACGGACTTGAACCTATGCCTGCTCCCGAATTTCTCAAACTCATAAAAGAGAAGAAAGAACTTGTGGAGCTCGACAAAAAACTCGACGGACGCTCTGTAAACCAAGGATTTTCGGGCGGTGAGAAAAAGAAATTAGAAGTTTTTCAGATGGCTGTGCTCAATCCAAAAGTGGCTGTTTTGGACGAAACCGACTCAGGTCTCGACATCGACGCCCTCCGCATAGTGGCAAACGGCGTAAACAAGTTGAAAAATTCTGACAACGCATTTATCATAATCACTCATTATCAGCGTCTTTTGGATTATATCACTCCCGATGTGGTGCACGTGCTATACAACGGACGCATTATCAAAACCGGCGACAAAAATCTTGCTCTCGAACTTGAAAAAACTGGTTACGACGAGCTGAAAAAACAGGCTGACGAACAATATAAATAATTGATTATGATGAATTTTGGACTTACACAATCGGACTTTGCCAGGTTTTCAGACCACGTGATAACACAGGTTTCGCCCGATAATTTTAATTTTACAGCCGGCAACAACGACGGTGTGAGGCGCGTTTTCCTCAGCCTAACCGCACAAAGCATCAGCCGCAAAAACTCGCTTATTCTCGGCGACAATTCCGATTCGGAGTTTATATACATTATTCTTTTTGGCAACGACGACGATATTACCCAAGACATTGACACCAAAATAGTTATTGGCAACAATAGCAAACTTTCGCTTTATGTTTTTTGTGCCGGCACAAGCGGTTCCGCTGTCAACCACAACATCAGTTTCAAAATTGGAAGCGACACCAATGTGATGTTTTCAAACGCTGTAATTACCGGAAAATCAATCAATACCAATCTCAATGTAGATATCAACGGCGAAAACTCCACCTTTGATTCGCCAGCTATCCTTATGCCTTGGCAAGGCGAATCGTTTGGTTTTAAATCTGTTATCAATCACAATGTTCCGCGCAGCACATCGCGTCAGATAGTCCGCGCTGTGGTGGACGGCAACGGCGTAAGCGACTTTTACGGACTGATAAAAGTGGCTCAGGATTCGCAAAAAACCGAAACTTTCCAAGTAAACAACAACATATTGCTTTCTGAAAACGCCCACGCGCTCAGCAAACCGCAGTTGGAGATTTACGCCGACGACGTGAAATGCTCGCACGGCAGCACCACAGGCATGTTAGACAAGGAGGCACTATTTTATATGCGTAGCCGTGGAATATCCGAACCCACCGCGCAAAACCTTCTCATCGAGGCATTTATCCAAGAGATTGTGGACAAAATAGAACCACAAGATTATAAACACTACGTAGAAGAGCAGATAGCCGAAAAATTGAGGTTGAGGGAATAATAGATTCTTTAATATTGCACTTGCGGGTTGAATCTGCGATATTACTTTTTTTGTTTTTTTAGTGCGGAATAACAAAAAATGTGTATTTTTGCGCACCAATCTGCGGGAATAGCTTAGTGGCAGAGTTTTTCTGCCAATGGTTAGAGCCCACACTTATTATTTATTTTGATAAACACGCATCATATAAGTAGTAAGTGTGGAGACACGAGTTCGAATCTTGTTTCCCGCTCTTTTTTTTATCCTTGTGGGAATAGCTCAGGGGAAAGAGCGCAACTTACTTAAGGTTGGAGTCGCAAGTTCGAATCTTGCTTCCCACACGATGTTTTTTGATAACGAATAATTACATAAACATTTTTTTGATTCTCAACGGAACATCGGGGCTTATTTTGACTCCGTTAGCAATCAGTTGTAATTCTGAACCATTGATTTTGCCATCGAGACGTTTTATTTTTCCTGAATTTATGAGTGCACCAAATTCTGCTGTTGTGATTTCGATAACATTGTTACAATTAATATAAGTGTGCGGCTTACGAAATTTGTTGGTGTTGTTTTGTACAAGAACAGGAAAAATATTGAGGTCATAGCCTCTCAATTGTGCTAATCGCATGGCTGTGTCAATTTGCGAAGAACAAGCGGTAAACATCAGGATTCTATCTTTATGCTTGATACACACATGAATATGATCAGCAATACCTATTGGACAATCGGCAGCAAAAAAATATAAATCACCTTCGGTTACGACATCACCATATAGATTAATCGGTAACTCCATTGTTAGATTCGGTTGTATTGATGGTATAATTCTTTGGTAAGAGCAAGATGTTCTGCGCTTTGTTCAAACAATCCGTTGCATTTTTCATCACAAGGTTCAAAAAAGTGATCAATGTTTACACGATACGAATTTTTGGAATCCTTATCGGCCAACATACCTTGATAATAAGTCCATTCAGGAAATTTATGCGAAAGTTCAGATAAGTCTTTTGCACTGAAATTGCCAAATGTCGCAATAACTTTATCTAATGCTGCAATATCTGATTCTGAAAATTGGTCGGTATCGGGTTCTGCTATTACTGCGTAATGGTGTTTGTCAATTGTTTTTATGTATTTTTTTTGATAATCGTAATCGTTGTTCAATTTGGTGTTTTCACCTTCGAGGATACATTTTGCATCAGAAGGTACAAGTCCGTGCGGCATAGCATAATATGTGTCACCGCTAACGCTTATGCCTGCCGTCCGCAACTGATAACGGTCGGCAAGCCAAAGCAATTTGTAGGCTTTCATATCGTTCATACCGTTTTTGTCTATCTTCCAAGCGATATAGGCAAGGGATTGAATTATTTTGGCTGTATCCTTCATAATTGTATGTTTTTATGATGACACAAAGATAATCTATTTTTACTTAAATGGCAAATTATTTTTTGTTTTGAAACTTTAATTTAGTATTGATTGTTAATTTCATTATTTTTATTATCTTTGTCAAAATGAATCTTTTAAATTAATAAGACAATGGAGGATAATCCGCAATCAATACCGTCTATTGACGATATCATTTCTTTTATACACGAGAAATTGGTTATCAAAAAACATCAATATTATGGTAAGGCAGAAGACGAGGTGGAATATTATATTGCAAAACAATTAAGAGAAGAGTACGGCAATACTAATGTTCATCGTCAGCATAGTGTTGGTGGTTATTTTGGTTTGAAATGTGATTTAGACTTATTTGATAGTAAATGTTGTGGTATTGAACTTAAACTTGCAAAGCAAATTTTGGGTAATAGTAGTTCTTATGAACGTATGATAGGACAAGCTGTTTATTATTCTAGGAGGTGTTACAAAGATAATTTGATTGTTCTTGTTGTGGGTACACCGTCAGAATATACAGCAACACTTAAAGAGGTCCAAGATATTATAGAATCATTAGGAGTTCGGTTTGTATTTAAACAGGTTTTGATGTAGTATCGAATGACCGAACATATTATAAAAGTGTGGTTTGCAGCCGGACGGATTTATATTAAAACAGATAAAGACAATGTTTTAAGCCGTCCGTTGGAGGCGTTTCCGTTGTTGATGGATGCATCGGAGGCTCAGCGTTTGCGCTTCGAGATTGGTCTTTATGCCGACGATATTCATTGGCCTGATATTGATGAGGATATTTCTATTGATAGTTTTTATGCAACCGAAGAACCTGATTATGATAACGATACGGCATTGATTATAAATCAACATCCCGGTGTTGATTTAAACACTGTTGCCTCTCGTGCCGGAATTCAAAAAACTCTGTTACAGAAATATATTTACGGAATCAAGAAACCTTCTGCCGAACGATTTGGAAAAATTGTTAAAGCCTTGACGGCGGAGGGATAAGTTTTTGTTCGAATTATTGCACAACATATTTTGATGATAAATATCAAATACAGCCGCATAATAAATGCATTTTGATATTGCTAATTATTCTAAATTACTATTTGTATCTGCGAAATACTAAGAATCAGATTTGCATTTGGCTACGAGTGATGTTTTGGTAAACGGGCTTTTTGAAGCGATACCATCCACGTGTTCAAATAGTTGAGGTTCTACGTTGGCTTGCATCGGGTCGAGAATAAAATCAATTCCTTCGCGGCGAGCAAGTTTAGCAGCCGGAACAAAATCAGAATCACCTGAAAACAAAACAATTGTATCTACAAATCTTTTTAATGCAAGGGTGGCAATGTCAACACCGATTTTCATATCTATACCTTTTTGTTGAATCGCAAGATAAACATCGTCTTCTTTGATGTCTGATACGGTTATTCTTCCTGATAGAAGGTCCTTAACACGTCCAGGATGAATCATCCAATTATGATTGTCTTTTAATGTTCCGATTCGCAAAGCCACTTTTCTTTTCCTTTTAAGTGCGTCTAAAAGTTCTGTGCGAAATTTATATTCTTGTGTTTTGCTAAAGGATTATGAGCCTTTTTGGCGAGAGGAGTACAATCGTAATAGAAGATTCTGTACAGGACATTATTGCTACCAACGTGTTTGAGAGCCATTGTGTATAGGTAATCGGCAACTGTTGCACCATCCATAGTATGGTTTTTGTTGTATAATGCATTAAACCGTTTGACGAAGAAGCCTCCGTCAATCAGAACCGCAATTTTAACTGGCGGCAAAGTATTATCGTTTCTTTTATTCATAATCAAAAAAAATGCTCGTGGGTAGGCACATCCATTATCAAGAATAAGCGGCTGTTAGTTGTACGCTTTCGGATGTGCTTTGCCAAGAGCGTAATCGTGTTTGCAAATATACACATATTTTTCAAAACGGCAGCAATTTTTTTGTTTTTTTTAAATTTTTCTCCTTATCTTTGCTATCCAGTAATTATTAATTTAAAACTTTACACCAATGAAAAAACTATTAATCTCAGCCGTTTTGATGGCGGCAACAGTTTGCGCTCAGGCGCAAAACTACACGCTCAACGGCGTAGAACATCAAACCACTATCTCCGCCGTGGAGATTGCCAATTTCGACGGGCAGACTCTCGCCACCGCTCCCGCTGGCAAAAGCAAGACCGTAACCCTTGCAAAAACCTCGTTTTCAAAATCTTTGGACGATTACGAATCGCTCGCTCTGCCAGGACTCAAACTCGGCAACATCATCGGACATCCCACTCTCGGTTGGGACGATAAGGATTACCACATTCCTGATATTGTGCCAGAGTTTTACAGCGGAGATTGGACTCTCAACGATGTTTTCTACGATGGCGACTATCCTGTGGCTATCTACGGACGTGCGCCTAAAACCGAGCCGCTTCCGTGGGGAAAATCTGAAAAAGACATCTCGCAACGTGGTAGAGATCCGCATTTGATTATGCTCGTTGACCCGTCGAAAGAGGTAAAAAAGGTCTACAACACATCTAATATGACATTTCCGCCCAAAAACCGCGGCTCCGAAATCGACCGTCAGTCGGTAATGTGGGCTGTGGTGAAGGATGGAATATTATATTTCAGTATTTCGGGACTTGATGGTTTCGATGGCGGACAGAATGCCTACATTGTGGCCATTGACACTTCCACCGACAAAACTCTGTGGGTGAGCAAGCC
>JAFYFR010000011.1 GCA_017543645.1 Bacteroidales bacterium | reverse complement strand
TGCTTTTACACTTCTGACACCTGCGCCGATGTAGTTATCGTTGCCTAAAACCTGATAATATACTGTGTATTCACCGGCATCTGTGGCGGTAGGAATGTCATCCGAATAGCCTACCCCGTTGAGGCTGTAAATAATCTTGCCAGCCGATGCCGTTCCCGCCGTTACAAGGGCCTGTTCTTTGCCTGAATAAACGAGGTCTTCAACAGCCTCGGGAGCTTCGGTGATGGTTATCTGCTTTTTGGCTATGGACACTTTGATGCTGGCCGGCTCGATGCCGGTGTGGTTGTTGTCGCCGTCAACTTTGTAGTAGACGGTGTAGCTGCCGGTGTTTGCGGCGGTTGGAACTTCTTTGCCGTAGTTTTCGCCGTCGAGGCTGTACAATATGCTGCCTGCGTTAGCTGTTCCTGCCGAAACCAGTGCCTGTTCGCTGCCTGAATATGTAAGGTTTTCAACGGCGGCTGGGGCTTGGGTGTATTTGATAACGGCTTTGTCTATCGTTACCTCAAAGCTTGACGCCTCGATGCCGTTGTAATCGTCGGTGCCGTCTACTTTGTAATATACGGTGTATGTGCCGGCATCTGCCACGGCGGGTACAGTTTCCGAATATGTTTTTCCGTCGAGGCTGTAAACCGCTTTGCCGAATGTAGGCGTTCCGTCGGTAGCCAATGCCAGGTTTTCACCTGTGTATACAAGGTTTTCGGTGGCGGCAGGAGTGGTTTCCCATCTGTTTTTGGCTTTGGATATCGTTACGGTAACGCTTCCTTCCGTTCCGGTGAATTTGTCCCCGTCGGCTACCTTGTAATATACGGTGTATTCCTTCGCGTCGGTGGCGGTAGGTATTTCCTCGCTGTATTCGCCTTCGGAGCCGAGCCGGTAGAGGATGGTGCCGAAATTGGTGCTGAGCCCCGAAACAAGAGGCTGTTCTTTACCATTGTAAGTCAGCGTTTTTTGTTTAGGCGCAATAACAGAGGCCTTTGCCTTTTTATAAGTTAAAAGTCCTGGCTGTCCGGCTTTGTCTATTACTGCGAATGGCTTATAGTTTTCTGTAGAGTTTGTGATAATGTCGGTGTACAGTGTCCCGTTGCCGCCTACGAGTTTAGGACTACCAAAAAATAAATCCTTCATGTTTGACGATTTCACGTTGGACATATCCCAATAATCGTTTACATATATTGTTTTAAGGTTCGAGCAGGATGAGAACCATCCAAGCATTGTCCACCATTCGTATTGCGAAGCATAAGATGCGAGGGCGGATGTGTTAAAACTGCTCAAGTCAAGCTCTGTAAGTGCGCGGCAACGGAAAAACATGCTTTGCAGACTGGTAACTTTTGCGGTATTAAACCCGCTTAAATCTATTTCGGCAAGTTTAAGGCAGTTGCTGAACATGCGGCTCATACTTGTGACATTTTCTGTGTTCAAGTTTTTTATGCCCTCTATTTCGGTGAGGTTTATGCAGCAAAAAAACATAGATTCGCAACTGGTGGGCCTGTAATTGGCAAACGAATCGTCGAACACCACTTTGGTGATAGATTCGGCAATATCTTTGTTTCTGCCGTCATAAGCGTCGTTGTAATCATCATAAGATGTAAACGCGCCTTCCAACGGCTTGAATACGTCGTAGTAGAACGTTAGTGTGCCGTCTTTATAAAGCGCGTACCACTCAGGTGTCCAATCTTCTTGAACCTCTGTGTATATTGTTGATTTTATTCTTGTAGGTGATATGCCTATATAGTTTTCGTCGCCGTCTACCTTGTAATACACTGTGTATTCTCCTGCGTCGGTAGCGGTTGGAACCGTAGCTGAATACGACACTCCGTCGAGGCTGTAGACAATCTCGCCAACCGAGGGAACACCTTTGGTAACCAACGGCTTAGGCTCGCCTGAATAGAGAAGCCTCGGTGTAGCGGCAGGGGCGGTAACAAGTCTTATGCGGCCTTTAGCTATCGACACTTCAACGGCGGTTTCGGGTATTGAATTGTCTACCGACTTATAATAGACGGTATAGTCGCCTACGTTGGTGGCTCTGGGCACGGTTCTGCCGTATTCGCCGTCTGCGCCAAGTTTATACAAGAATTCTCCTATTGTTCCGTGTTTGAGCAGGGCCTGCGGCTTGCCATTATACTCCAGCATCCATTTCTTATCGGGCTGTGTAATTGTGGCTGCGGTAAAATAACCAGGGGCTGATGCGCCTTGGTCTATTCTGGCGTATGCCGCGTCGGAAGTAACAAATGTGGTTCCTGCGCCTCCTTTTACCCTTCCACATCTATCGAACATATTCGTAGTATTGGTAGAAGAGCCTATGACCCAGTCTTTCGACGCATAGATGGTACCAAGGTTTAAGCAGCTTTGAAATATCTGCTTCATGTTGGTAACGTTTTTAGTGTCGAAGAGCCTTAAGTTGAGCCTCTGGAGGTTTTGGCAATCGCTAAACATACATTGGATGGACTCTGCCGACGAGATGTCGAATCCGCTCAAATCTAACTCTACAATTATGGCGCAGGCTTCAAACATGGATTCGAAATTGGTTACCGCGCTGGTATTAAAATTGCTAAAATCAAAAATCTGCATATTTTTGCACCGGCGGAACATGCAGCTCATATCCGTAACTTTGTCGGTAACAAACTGCGACAGGTCAATGTCTCCGAGTACCTTGCAGTCCTGAAACATCGCCTTCATATTTGTAACATCTCTGGTATTAAGATTTTCGATGCCTTGGATTTCGGTCAAATTTTCGCAGTCTTTAAACCAGAAATAGCACGAAACAGGGTAGCAGCTTGCAAACGTCGGGTCAAATACCACTTTTGTGATGTCCGCCGCCGAAGCGTTCCAGCCGGGTTTGTTGGCGCCGGTGTTAAGTTCAAACGCCCCTGATGGTTTTTGGTCGTCGTACTTGAATGTCAATGTGCCGTTATCCAGCACAGCGTAGGCTTCTGATGTGAGCTCCGGGTTTTTTGCCGCCCGGGCATTCAGCGCCATTGCGAGGATAAGGACAAAAAGCACTTTGCCTATCCACCTCATTTTAGATGAATTTTCCATATTTCTTTTGTTTAATGGTTTATAATATTTTAATTGTTTATAATAGTTTAATTGTTATTGCATTATCCAGCACTATTTGCGTATATCCTCCACAATTATCTTCGCCGTCTGTGCCGACGCGCTGCCGTCGCCGAGTATGGTGTTGATTTCTTCGTAATCTTTGAGCATACGGCTGCGGTAGTCGGTATCGGTGAGTATGTGCGACACTTCGGCGGTAATGCGGTTGGCAAGGTCGGTTTGAATCAACTCCTTGACACATTCGCGGTTGAGTATGATATTCACCAACGATATAAAGTTGATTTTAACCAGCACCCTGCCCACAAGGTACGACGCATATTGCAGTTTGTAAACCACCACCTGCGGAGTGCGCAGAAAAGCCGCCTCGAGAGTGGCTGTTCCACTGGTAACTACTGCGGCTACGGCGTTTTTTACCACTGAGTAGGTCTGGTCAAAAACCACTTGAACGTTTTTGTATCCGCTGATAAACTTGCTGTAAAAGTCGTGGTCGATACCCGGCGCACCGGCAATAACGAACTGATAGTCAGGAAAACTCTCCGACGCTTTTAGCATTTCGGGCAATAGCTTCTTGATTTCGTTTCTGCGGCTGCCTGCCACAAGGGCAATGTAGGGCTTGCCGCCAAGGTTATAACGCTCGCGGAACTCCTCGGCAGGGATAATGCTCTTTTCGCGAGCCTTCATAGCGTCAACAAGCGGATTGCCAACGTATTCCACCTTATAATCAAACTGCTTGTAAAAGTCCACCTCAAAGGGGAATATCACAAACATCTTATCAATCAGTTTTTTTACAGTATAGGCACGTTTCTTTTTCCAAGCCCATATTTTGGGAGATATGTAATAATACACTTTTAATCCTAACTCTTTGGCAAACTTAGCCATACGGAGGTTGAAACCGGGATAGTCAACAAGAATCAAAAGGTCGGGCATATACTCTTTGATAGCCTCGCGGCAGAGTTTCATGTTGCGTTTCACCTTGCCGAGATTCGCCACAACCTCAAAGATGCCCATAAAAGCCATCTCTCTGTAATGGAGCAGCATAGTGCCGCCTTGGGCAGCCATCAGGTCGCCGCCGAAAAAACGGAAATCCGCCTCAGGGTCTTCGTTTTTTATCTGCGCCATAAGGTTCGAGGCGTGAAGGTCGCCCGAAGCCTCGCCCGCTATAATGAAGTATTTCATTTTTCTTGTTATTATTTTCGGGGTAAAGTTAGTGCATTGCCAAGACATTTCCAAATCGAATTCCTTCTTTAACAAATTATAAGATATTTATTCCGTATTTTGTAACTGCCGCATCAATCTTATTAATATTTTTGCAGTTAGATAATATTTGGTACTTTTATTGATACACTAAAACAAAGTCTAATACAAATTAATTTAATTACAGAATTATGAAAATCAAATTGTTATTCACCGCAATGCTTACAGCGGTATCAGTTTCGCTTTTTGCGCAGGACGATTCGCAGGTGCGCACTATTTTTACAAAAGGCAGCGGCAAATGGGGCGGAGAGTTCTCTTTCTTCGGCACAGGCGCAGGGTTTGACCAAAGGTTTTTTGGCGGCGGAGGTTTCGAGTGCGGAGCAATACGCAATCAGTCGCTGGAGTTAGGGCTCTTCCTCGAAGGCTTTGCTTCCGAGTCGCATACCGACCACCTTATTGCCGACGACGACAAGTATTTCTACGGCGGAGGTTTCGGCGGTGCGCTTATCAAGCCAATTATCATGTCTAACTCGCCAGTGCATTTCGCTATTCCTGTCCGCATAGGCGGAGGCGCAGTGGGATATTATTCTGCCGATTCTTTCTGGGACGACGACTGCCACTATCACCATTACGACCGTCGCGACTACGAGGACGAATGTGCCGTCTTTGTGTTTGAACCCGGCGTTAATATCGAGTTCAATATGCTCCGCCATTTCAGAATGTGGGTGGGCGCGTCTTACCGTATGTTCGGCTCGCTCAGTCTCGACTACCGCAACCATGGCGGCGAAATCATAGGCAGTCAGGATCTTAACGGCATGGTATATTCCGTTGGCTTCAGCTTCGGAATTTATTAATGCTCTTGATGTAAATTGCTATTATATATAAGGTGTCGAAAAAGTCGGCGCCTTTTTTTTGTGGTGTGATGCCAAATGATTAATTTTACGCCTTGTAAATTATACCGCAAAATGAAAAATTTTTTTCTCGTAATATGTTTTGTGATGTGCGCCACCGCCATGAGCGCACAAAACCGCGACGCTGTGCTTGCCTGCATCGAAGACAACACCGTATCGCAGCTCGCCAACGGAATGAGGATTCAGGTTGTGAAAACTTCCGAATACCAGCATTATACTTACCGCCTAACTGCCGATGTGAGCGCGGTGGGAGAGGGGCAGTACACCGGCATCAAAAGCGTGGTGGCAGACCTTACCGGCTCCGATTTCTTGCCGAATGATTTGATTGTGAAAAAGATGGTGAGCCACAACAACGCTCTCGACTCTGTGTTTGAATTTCTCTCTGAGGTGGTCTTCGGCAATAAGCAGAACAGCTTTCATGACTACCAGACTTCTAAGCTGCGGCAGTTTGAAAACAATTACGAATACCGTGTGATGGCTTTGGCAGCTCAGGCTTCGGGAGAGCAGTCGGTTAATATCGAAACACTCCGCTCTATGGACTCTAAAACTGTGGAATCGTTTATCAAACAGTGCTTTTCGCCCGAAAAATGTATCCTTACCGTGGTGGCCGACGTGGAGCCTTCCGTTGTGCAGGAGGCCGCGCAGAAATATTTTGGCAAGCTGACCAAGACAGTTGTAAAATCTCAGCCCGACAACCGCCGTATCCCAAGCGGTGATGTTATATACTCAATTGATGAGACTGCCGTTTTTGACGTAGTGGTGGCTTACCGCAGCTATTTCCCGTTTGCCAAAACCGCAAAGAACTATGCCCTCGGCAATGTGGCTTACCATGTGATGTTCGGCAAACGTGCCAACGACGCCGACCGCTGTTCGTCCATTAGGCACGATACTTATTCCTATTTTGAAAGGATATTTGCCAACGGTTTCGATGTGTTTCAAGGTGAGTTTTTTGCTCCGCGTAATCCCAATTTCGATTTTGCCGAGGCGGGTGCTAAGGCCAAAGACCGTGTTATCGAGGAGTTCGACAAGAAGCTCCTCCGTCCCGAATATGCCGCCGAAATTGCATCGCATCTTCTGCTCTACAAGTTTCCCAAAAACTATTTCACCAATTACAGACAATCTGTGGCGGCGGTTACCGCAAGTGATATTTCGGATTTCTTTAGCGGAATGGAAAAGAACGGCCGCAGCGTTATGGTGGTGCAAGGCAACAAGAGGGCTCTCCACTGCGCACTGTTCAACGCCGCAAGATACCGCGAGGTCGATTTTGTGGATTCCAGCCTTAACCCATCGCGCATTATTCCAAAAGGCTTTGGCGAGAAAACCATCATCGACAACTACCTTGCCGCTACCGGTCTCAACAATCCGCCCAAGAACCTCATGGTCGACTTTACCTCTACATACAGTTTCGGCAACCACGGAACATACGATACCCGGGGCAGGATTCTCCGCAAAATGCCCGATATGTACAAGATGGAAAACTATGTGGTTCACGCCCCCGACACTCTGGTGATTCACTACACCGAGATGTTCGACGGTGCTTCGGGAGTGGACAGCTCGGCGTTGTGGGGCAACGTGAGGGGCGACTCTATCCGTAACATGGAGCTCAGGCAGAAGGCGGCGTACCCTATAGAGGCTCATTACGCGCGTCTTAACATCCAAGCCTACAATATATGCGATTACGAGCTCGACAGCGCGGGATATTATGTCCTCGATGTTAACGACCCGCTCGGTGGTCATTACCGCGACTTTTTTTCTATCGACAACGGCGTAAAGGTGCGTACCCAGATTTTTCTCGACAACAAAGCCCGCGAGGGGGAGATTCTCTACCAATATGCCAAAAACGGCGCTTACTATATCCCCGTCCTTATCACCGAAAGGTCGCCAGGGCTGATAATCGAAACCAAGATAACCTCTTACAATACCGAAACGGCGTTGAAGATAACCGACTTCCAGCCATACGTAGAGCCGGTGGACAAGAAGAAGAAACGCTGAAGCCCTGCTACTTCGTCAGTATGTCGGCCAGGTATCTGATCATCTCGTCGCTGTAGGTCGCGTTCAGGCTGCTGCGGTTGAGATGTATAACGTACTCCTTGGGCGCGCTGATAAGCGAGTAGGCGGCAAATCCGGCATGGGGCGGACAGTCGTCGTCGAACAGCGTGCTTACAAAGAGCGTTCGGCAGTCGATGTCGCGCGCCATGTCTAAGACATCGGTCATGTGCTGCACTCTGAGCACATCGTCGAAAGTGTGAGTGTTGTTGTAATACTCAAGGTAGCTGTCGATTTTCATCCGGTATATGGGACGCGTCTTTAAGAAATGCTCGATGTCGCACAAGAAAGGGTTGAAATACGCCATGGCGGCTATCCTGCCCTTGCACAACGCTGCCGTCGCCAACGCAAGGCCTCCGCCCTGTCCGCTGCCCGTAACCGCTATGCGGCTGTTGTCGAAATGGTAGTCCTGCGTTATAAAGTCCACGGCGCGGAGGCAGTCCATGTATATCCCGCGGTACGAGTTTTTATCCATGTCGAATATCTCGTAGCCCCAGATGCCGGGCCCGCCGTCTTCCGACGGGTCAAAATAGTCGCGGCTTATCCCGTGTCCCCTTACGCAGAGAAACATCTCGGCTATATCGGGATAGCGGAACGCGTATTTGGCCACGTCGCCAAAGTCCTGGTTGTGGTTGGGAAGGTGCAGTATTACGGGATTCTCCTTGCGGTTGCGCGGAAGAAACAGGTAGGCGCGGATTGTGACGTCGCCTATCGACTGGAACTCCACTACGTAGCCGTCTTTTCCGCCGCGGCACAGGCTGTCGATCCTGCGCATCGAATAGTCAGGGGATACGAGGTCGAGCTCCTCTACGGCTTTCTGCCAGTACTCGTGGTAGCCTTGGTTCACCGTTCCGCGGCACGATACCTTGTCGGGATTGTAGGCTATCCACTGTGTGGATCCGTCCTCGTCGGCACCCGAAAGGTACGCGCAGCACTGGTAGAATCCCGGCGCGATGCCGTCAAGGCGTATGTGCTCGGTGCTTTCGCCCGGCTTTTTGATTTTTATGTGGCGGTAAAACACTTTCTGGTTAAACTCGTCAAAAACGGCTATCTCCAAGCTCTGCTTGACCGGCGAGCTCCATCTTACGTCGAACTCCGGCACCGTGCCTGCGAACTGATGGTCGGACGGCTGGATTATGATTTCGGTTTCCGACGCGGATACCGAGCCTTCTAACTGGCATACGCTGTTGCCGTCGCCGCCTGTGCGCGAAAACTGGCTCGCGTATATCGCGGCATGGTTCTCGCCCGCCGCTATTGTCCACGACGGAATGTCTATCAGGCGTTTGCCGCCTGCGTTGCCTACGCCTTCGGCCACCTTGTGCCCGTTTACAAGCAGCGAGTCTACGCGGCACTGCATGCTGAGCGTGAGTGTCAGGTCTTTGCCTGCTATCAGTTTCTGCTGTTTCTTGGTAACGTTGAACCTCGTGGCGAACTCGGCACTGCCTGTAAGCTCGCAAAGCCCCTGGCTCTGCCACGAGCGGTTGAAATCTATGCTGTCGGCTTCAACGGGCTTTTCCGACGACTTGATCTGCCACCTGACCGGGAAAAAGTTCTGCGCCTCCGCGCCTCCGGCTGTCAGTGATAGTAGTAATAAAAGGTAAAAAACTTTTTTTGATAATGTGTGTCTCATGTTTGTTTCGTCCGGTTATTCTTCGCGGGGAAACGAGATTATAAACCTGCTTCCCTTTCCTATTTCCGATTCTACTCTCATTGTGCCGTTGTGCCTGCCGATAAACTCTTTGCATATTAGCAGACCCATGCCCGAGCCCTGCTCGCCCTTGGTGCCGAGTGTCGACTGGTGGCGTGTCTCCACCATAAGGCTGTCGGCGGTCTCTTTCGACATTCCCACGCCGTTGTCTTCTATTATGATGTCGTTGCCCTCGGGGGTGCGTTCTGCCGATACGGTAATAAGTCCGCCGTCGTTGGTATACTTCACCGAGTTAACCGTTATATTGCGTATTATGGTCTGGAACATTTGCGCATCGGCCAATACGGTATCGCCGTTGTCGGTAAGGTTGATAAGCGTAATGTGCTTGTTTTGCGCCTGTCCCTTTACCTCGCGGAGGGCTTCGTCGATAGCGGTGTGGAGGTTGAGCACCTCGGGGGCAAACGTGATGGTGTTCTGCTGCGAGCGGCACCACAGCAGCAGGTTGTTGAGCATCTCGTAAGTGGTTTTGGCAGACTGTAATATCACGTTGGTAATCTCGTTGGCGCGCTCGTCGTGGATTATCGGCTCCCGTTTGCGGAGTATGTCGGTAAGGCCTATGATGGCGTTGAACGGATTGCGAAGGTCGTGCGCTATGATGGAGATGAACATGTTTTTGGTGTCGTTGGCCTTCTGCAGCTCCTCGCTCTTGCGGCTGAGGGCTTCTTCGTAGGCCTTGCGCTCGCTGATGTCGGTGTTTACGCCTGCCACGCGCACTGGATTACCTTCCTCGTCGCGCTTTACTACGCACTTTACTATTATGCACTTGAGCGAGCCGTCCTTGCATTTTACCTGTAGTTCTTCGTTGATAAGGTCTATCGAGCCGTCGATAACCTTCTGGAAGAACTTGTGGAACTTCGCCTTGTTGGCATCGTCGGCTATTATGTTAAAAAAGTCGTCGGCGGTGTTAAATGCGTCCTTGTCGTCGTCGTAGCCGAGCTGGTGCCGATACTGGTAGTTTACCGAGAGCTTTTGGCTTTTCATGTCGTAGTCCCAGGCGCCGTCGTTGCTGCCTTCGAGAAACAGCTCGAGCTGCTTTTTGGCTTCGGCAAGCTCGTAGGCCTTGTTGTCGAGGGCTTTGAACTGCTTGTTCACCTCGCGCGACAGCTCCACGGTGCGTTTCTCGGCGAGGCGTTTCTCGGTGATGTCCTGCCCCAGCATCGCCACGTGTCCGGCGCAGGCGCGGTAGATGTTGAAGCTCATGTAGCGGTTGATGAGCTCGAAGTATTTGTCGAACCTCGCCGACTCGCCCGTGCTGCCCACCTGTTTTATCACGTCGGCAAAGAGCGCGTAGAACTTAGGCATCAACGTGCGTATGTTGCATCCTATGATCTTGTCCTTGGGCAGGGGCATCGACTCGAGCATCTTGCTGTTGGCGTTTTCGATAAAGATGTCGTCGCCCTCCACCCTGAAGAGCGTGAACCCCGAGTTCATGTTCTCGAACAGGGCGCGGTATTTGTTGCGCTCGGCCTTCACCTCCTGCGCGGTGTCCTGAAGCGCGGCTATGCGCTTCTTGGCTACGCCCGCCACCCTCAGCCGTGCGAGTCCTTGGTGCAGCGGCTTTATTATCACGTCGGCGGCGCCGTTGTCGAAGCAGCGGTCAACGAGGTCGGCCTCGTCTACACGGGCGGTTACTATCACCGACGACTTGGCCTTGGCCAGCACTACCAGCTGCAGCACGAGGTCGGTGTTTTCCGAAAGCGGGATGTCCAATATCACAATATCGTAACTGCCTGACGGTATCGCCTTGGCTGATTCCTCCACGGTGCAGTAGCTTACGTCGGCTATGCCGCTAATCATGCCTCCGAGCTGCCGCGATGTCGGGCTGTCGTTGGATATTATTAAGGTGTTTGTCATTGTATGCGTCCTGTTTTTTTCAGCGGTTGAGAAAATCGGTTACTTTGGTCCTGAGCTCCTGCTCCGCGCGGTCGATAGTGTCGTTGGTAACAACGGTGTCGAACAGGTATGCGCGGCTCAGCTCCTGCTCCGCCTTGCTCACGCGGCGGTCGATTTCTTCTGGCGAGTCGGTGGCGCGGTTTTCGAGGCGGCGGCGCAGCTCGCCCACCGAGGGCGGCTGGATGAATATCGAGAGGGCCTTGTTGTTGAATATCTTTTTGAGGTTGATGCCTCCTTCCACGTCAACGTCGAATATGATGTTGTTACCCTTGTTGAAGATGCGGTCGATTTCGCTGTTGAGCGTGCCGTAGAAGCGTCCGGCGTAGACTTCCTGCCACTCTATGAACTCGTTTTGCGAAATGCGGCGTTTGAAATCATCTACTGGGAGAAAGTAATATTCCACTCCGTCGGTCTCGCCCTGGCGAGGTGTGCGCGTGGTGGCCGAAATCGAAAACTCAAGCTTCAGGTCAGAATATTGCATCAGCCTGTTTATCAATGTGGTTTTGCCCGTGCCTGAGGGGGCGGACACTATTATTATCTTGTTCATACTCGATGGTTTTTTTATGCAAAGATGCAAAAGTTATGCAACATAACGAATTATTTTTAGTTTTTTTATTTTTTTTTTATAATTTAGCCAAAAATTATCAGAGAGGTTTCTCTTGTGATATAATACTGATTTATAAACTTATAAGATAAAATGGAACTTTCAGAGCAAGAGTTAGTCCGCCGTCAGTCGCTCCAGAAGCTGCGCGACTTGGGTATCGAACCCTATCCGGCAGAAAAATATGACGTTAATATTCATACCGACGAGTTTAAAGAAAAATACGCTCACCTCCAAGTTGAGGAGTACGACAACGACAATATCCTCTGCCTTGCCGGCCGCCTTATGAGCCGCAGGATAATGGGCAGCGCGTCGTTTGCCGAGATTCAGGACTCAAAAGGACGCCTGCAGCTTTACCTCAACCGCGACGTAATCTGCCCCGGCGACGACAAGATGATGTACAACGACGTGTTTAAGAAACTGCTCGACATCGGCGACATTATCGGCGTAAAAGGTGTGGCGTTCCGCACCAAGATGGGCGAGCTCTCGCTCAAGGTGCAGGAGCTGACGGTATTGTGCAAGTCGCTCAAGCCCCTGCCTATTGTCAAGGAGAAAGACGGAAAGGTGTTCGACGCATTCACCGACCCAGAGCAGCGTTACCGCAAACGCTATGTCGACCTTATCGTTAACCCGCAGGTCAAGGATGTGTTTGTAAAGCGCACTAAGCTCATGAACACAATGCGCCAGTACTTGGACAATATAGGATGCCTCGAGGTGGAAACTCCTATTCTCCAGCCTATCTACGGCGGAGCCTCGGCGCGCCCCTTCAAGACACACCACAACGCTCTCGACCAGACGCTCTACCTCCGCATCGCCGACGAACTTTACCTCAAACGCCTGATTGTGGGAGGCTTCGACGGCGTTTACGAGTTCTCAAAGGACTTCCGCAACGAGGGCATGGACCGTTTCCACAATCCCGAGTTCACACAGATAGAGCTTTATGTAGCCTACAAGGATTATTTCTGGATGATGGACACCGTGGAAGAGATGGTAGAAAAAGTTGCCATTGCCCTTAACGGCGACACCAAAGTAAAAGTAGGCGAAAATATCATAGACTTCAAGCGTCCGTGGAAACGTTACACCATGTTCGAGGCCATCGAGCACTTCACCGGCGTAGACATTTCTAACATGGACGAGGCTCAGCTTGCCGAAACGGCCAGAAAGTTTGGCGTGGAGGTAGACTCCTCTATGGGCAAGGGCAAGCTCGTGGACGAGATTTTCGGCGAGACCTGCGAGTCCAAGATTATCCAGCCCACATTCATCACCGACTATCCCGTGGAGATGTCGCCCCTTACCAAGAAGCACCGCTCGAAGGAGGGTCTCGTGGAGCGTTTCGAGGCTATATGCAACGGAAAGGAGCTCTGCAACGCGTACTCCGAGCTTAACGACCCCATCGACCAGCGTCAGCGTTTCGAAGACCAGCTCCTGCTCGCCAAGCGCGGCGACGAGGAGGCAATGGTGCTCGATGAGGACTTCCTCACAGCCATCGACCACGGTATGCCGCCCACGGCGGGCATAGGCATCGGTATCGACCGCCTTACCATGATTATGACCAACTCGGAATCTATTCAAGACGTGCTGTTCTTCCCGCAGATGAAGCCCGAAAAGAAATTCGAGTACGACCCTGCCGGCGCGTACACCGCCATCGGAATACCCGAAGAGTGGGTGTCGCTCATTCAGAAGCTCGGATTCCTCAAGGTCGAAAGCCTCGCGGAAGCCAAGCCCGGCAAGCTGTTTAACGACCTCTGCGGCCTCAACAAGAAAGGCAGGCTCAACCTAACGCCTCCCTCGCAGGACGATGTGAAGGCCTGGGTGGAACGCGCCGCCGGACAGCAATAGTATCGAAAGTTTTTTTGTTTCATATTGTGTTATGTATATTTGATATTATTTATTTATTCACTTTTCATTTTTGTTCGATTTATCATTTAATAATCATGCATTTTTACTTTTAGTTTTTTTTATTAATTTATTTTAGTAATTTTTGTAATTAAGAGTTTATCTTTTTTTGAGGGAGAGGAGCGGGCAGCCGCTCCTCTCTTTTGTTCATGGGCGCGGGCGGGCAAAATAATGTCTGCCGTGCGTATCTTTGGAACGTTTATTGTAAGTTTGATAAAAAACTATTTTAATTAGATTGAAACTGAAACACGTAGATATATACTCGAAGATCATGAGAACGCTGATATTCTGTCTTATAGCCTTGCCGCTCTGCCTGATGTCGTGCGACACAGGCGGAGGATCGGGAGCAGAATACAACTCCGACAAGGCGAACATATACAGAGACGCGACGCTGCAGAGAATATACAACTGCCGTTTTACGGGCAACTCGTCGGATCTGGTCAAGTACATCAGCTCCGAGCTGCCCGAGTACCGTAAGGCGGCAGCCTACACCATAGGAGCCATGCGCGACAGCCTCAATATGATGGGCGTGGTGTCGCTGCTCGGCGACGAAGACACCGGAGTGCGTCTGGCGGCCGTCTGCGCACTTGGGCAGATAGGCCACAGCGCGGCGGCAAGGAGCCTCGTGCAGACCATCTCGGGCGACAAGGCCGACGAGGTGCGCCAGGCCGCCCTCGTAGCCCTCGGACGGTGCGGAGGCGACGACGAGCTCAACTTCGTCTGTTCAAAAAACTACCTTCCCTCGCAGCCGCAGATGGCTTCGGCACAGGCGGAGGCACTTTGTATGTTCCTGCTCAGGGGAATACAGAAGCCCCAGGCGGTGGCCAAGGCCGCCGAGATTCTCGCCGACAAGAAGGCCGACGAGCACGTCCGCAGCGTGGCTTCCCAGTTTTTCGCCGGATACAGCGGCGACCTGACCCCCTACACCAGCCTCCTTATAGGAGCCTACAAGAACGCACGCCTGGTGTCGCTGCAGATGAACGTGGCAAAGGCACTCAGAAACTGCGGCGGATCCGACGCTCAGTATTTCCTCCAGCGCATCATCACGCAGGACACCTGCGACTACCGCGTGAGGATTTCGGCCATAGAGTCGTGCCAGAGCTTCCGCTACAGCGACTTTAAGGACGAGATGGTGGAGCTCGCCTACAACAGCGACGACCGCATAGCCTCCAAAGCCGCCGAGTTTATACTCAACAAGGGCGTTAAGTCAGACACGATGCTCTACCGCAGCATGGCCGACAACATACAGTGCTGGAAGTCGCGCGCGCTGATGAGGGGCGCTGTGCTGAAGTTCTCCTCTGACAAGAAGTCGCTGGCGGAGGCCATAGCGCAGGGCATAGGCGTTACCACCAACATGGGCGAAGTGGAGGTGCTAACCCTTGCCCTGGGCTCAAGCATACAGAACTACAGGTTTGTGGAGTACCAGATATTCTTTTCGGAAAACAAGATAACGCGCATGGCGGGTCTGCAGGCGCTCATACGGATGTTCTACCAGCCCGGATTCGACGCCGCGAGCCGCGCCAGCGTGCGCGAGGGCAACGCCCCGCTATACAAGGAGTTCTACGAGATATTCCGCAAGGCTGTGCTGAGGGGCTCGCCCGAGATAGCCGCCCTCGCCGCCAAGACTATCGCCGACAATTTCGACAAGCTCTCGCTCTACATAGGCAACACATACTACCTCAACCAGGCACTGCAGAAATGCCAGCTGCCCGAGGACGAGAAGGCATACCGCCAGCTCTCCGAGGCTATAAAGGTAATCAACGGGCAGGACATCGAGTACGACCCCAGGCCGTCGGCGTCGGTGATGCCCGACTGGGACTACATAGCCGCTATACGTCCCGACCAGAGGGTAAGGCTTAAGACCTCGAAGGGCGACATCGTACTCCAGCTCAAGGTAAACCAGGCACCCGTGGCGGTGCAGTATTTCCTGAGGCTCGTGGAGAGCGGCTATTTCAACAACTCCACCCTCTACTTCGCCTCCACCACCGCCGTGGCCGACAACGGAAGCTTCTCGGAGTTTGAGCAGACCAAGGAGGTGGTGATACCCTGCGAGCCCTATTTCGGCCCCGTTACCGAGGGATGCGCCGCCCTTACCGGCAGCACCTCCGCCAACGTGTACGCCAACAGGTGGTTCGTTACCCTCGCCCCAGACATCAGCTTCAGCTACCGCAGCAGCGTGTTTGCCACAGTGCTCGAGGGCATCGACAACCTGCACAGCATACAGGACGGCGACGTGGTGGTCTCCGCCGAGAAACTTTGATTCTTATTCGAAGTAACGGCTCCAAGCGTAGAGGTTGTCGTCTTGGTGCCACATTTTACATTCCCAACGCGAGATACGTTCTGCCACTTTGCTCTGAACTTTCACCTTTGTTCCGGGTTTGGTGTAGTAGCACCAGCGCATGAACTCGCGGTCGGTGTCGCCGTTGAGCTTTATTTCCTTGAGGAGGGTGCTCCGGCTGAATGCTCCGCATCCTTTGCTGAAAATAAAATGCGCCACAGCGAGCTTGCGGCTTCCTTTTAGTCCGGTGAGCCTCTCGGCGGTGCGTATCGCCTGGCGGAAGTCGGCTCTTAGCAGACTGTCGGCCTGTTCTTTTGTAAGCTGGTGGGGAAACCGCTCGCCCTTGCGGATAATGTGGCCGTAACCGATGGTGAGGTTTCCGGCGGCGCACCTGTATGCGCGTCCGTTGGCGAAGCCTTCGTGCTGTTTGATAAATGCTATCACCTCTTCGTAGTTGCGCTGCCAGCTGGCTTCGAGGGCGTTGTCGAGGTTAAAGGTGTCGTTAGTGTGGTTGTGCAGGTGCAGGTTCTCCGACTGTTCGGAAAACAGGCTGCTGCCCGGGTTGGTTAATGTCAGCGCCAATACTATAGCGCCGGTTCTGATAAGGTTTTTCATTGTTTTTGGTTAAACGGATTAAAGTCCGGCCGCTCATTTAGCGACGTTGCAAAGTAACGGACTTTTCCCCGCCCCGCCAAAACTTCTGCGTTAAACATTCGCAAAGTTTTGATTAAGTGCCTAAATTATAATTCACAATTCACAATTCATGAATTATGAATTGTGAATTGTGAATTATGAATTATGAATTAAATCCGCCTTACTGCTGCTGCGGCATGTCGCTGTTGTCCTTTACTATGGCCGACTTTTCGAAGCTTACGTTCACGTTTTCGGCTATGGTTACTATCACCGAGGTTTCGCTCACGGAGTTGATGTAGCCGTGGATGCCTCCTATGGTTACTACCTTGTCGCCTTTCTTGAGCTCGTTGCGGAACTTCTGGAGCTCTTTCTGTCGTTTCTGCTGCGGACGTATCATGAAAAAGTAGAATACTGCTATGAGGGCTCCCATCATGAGGAGCATCGATCCCATGCCGCCGCCCTGCGGCTGTGCCGACGGGTCTGCCGCGGCCTGCAATAGTGTTAAGAGTGGTGTGTTCATCTTTGTGTGTTTATGTGTTTATAACTCGTTTTTTACTTCGCCTGTTATTACAAGCTCGAATATGTCGTCCCTGCTGTTGGAGAATATCCTTATGGTCTTGTACTGCGTGCCCGACTTGCCGTTGCTGTCGAATCTCACGCGGATGGAGCCTTTGTCGCCGGGTCTCACGGGGTCTTTGTCGTATTCGGGCACCGTGCAGCCGCACGAGGTCTCTATCTTGCTGATGATGATGTCGGCCTTGCCGGTGTTGCGGTATACAAACTCGGTGCTCACCTGCTCGCCTTCGAGTATGGTGCCGAAGTTGAACACCGTGGTGTCGAACCTGAACTCGCCTTTTTCTTCTGTGGTGGGTGCGGCATTTGGGGCTGTGTTATCAGCGGTCTGCGCTGTTCCTGCGGCATTGTTTTGTTCATTCCCGCCCTTGGGTTGGGAGCCGCACGCCGCGAGCGTCAGGGCGGCCGCGGCTGCTATATATATAAGGTGTCTCATTTTGTAAGGTCTTCGGATTGTTTCATTATGCGTTTCTCTTGTCGCAGTACCTGCACTATCTTGTCGAGCACTCCGTTGATAAACGTGCTGCTCTTGGACGTGGAGTAGTTTTTGGCAAGTTCGATATACTCGTTGAAGGTTACCTTGAGCGGGATTTCGGGAAACTGCTCTATTTCGGCGGTGGCGGTCTGGAGTATAAGTATGTCGATGAACGCTATGCGCTCGATGTCCCAGTTGGTGGTGCAGTCGTTGATTAGCTTGCGGTAGCTGTCGCACGATGCCACGGCCGAGTCGAACAGCTTGATGGCGAATGTGCCGTCCTCTTCGTTCTTGTACATGGGCATCAGGGCGTAGTTGCCTCCGTATCCTATCTTGTACCGTTCTATGGTTCTCAGCACCATGCCTATGATAAACTCCGCGCTGTCGGTCCAGTATATCGACATCTCCTCGAGGGTCTGGAAAAACAGGTCGCACTCGCATACCGTCTGTTCAAATAGGTGTGCTACTATTTCCTTGTCGTTTTCGTAGGTGCATTTCTCCGCCTGCATGTACTGCTGGTACTCGTCGCTCTGGACGAGGTCGTTGAACAACCGTCTGATAAGCTCCGGGTTTTTCTTCCATGTGAGCTTCGAGGCGGCGATGTGCTTCTGGAGGTCAGCGTTCTCCCTGAACTGCTGTATCAGCTTGTTGTTGGCGAACCTCGTGTTTGGGTTGAGGTCGCTCTGTGTGGCAAGCAGCTTCTGCTTGTTGGTTTCGATGCGGTCCTGCGCGTAGTCGCAGATGTCGATAGCGAGCTGCATCAGGAAGAAGTAGAGGTCGTATGAGCGGCCGATGCTGTACTGCAGCTCCTTTTCGAATTTGGCAATGTCGGTGCCGCCGTTCTGGTAGTAAGAGTAGATGGTCTGTAGCACCTTGATTCGGAGTATTCGCCTGCTTATCATTGTAAGGGAACTATATGTTTTTTATTGTCTGTTTTCAGGGTGCAAAGATATGAAATGTAATATTAAGATAAGATTAAGTTTGGGCGTGCGCCCTGTTTTTGTGCGGTGTTAAATATTGTGAGTTTTTATAGTGCGGCGATTTCTTCGGGTGAGAGACCTGAGTATCTTGCTATCAGGTCTGACGGCATATTGTCGGCCTTCATCTTGCGGGCTAATTCTATGGCCTTGGCTTTCTCGCCTTCTGCACGTCCTTCTGCACGTCCTTCTGCACGTCCTTCTTCACGCCCTTCGGCACGTTCGCGTTTGCGGGCGTTGCGCTCGGTTTTGGCTATGGAGTAGGCGTCGCGGTAGGCTTTGAGGCTCGCCTCGTACTCGCGTACCTGTCGGGGATTCATATTGGCTATCTCTGCGCGGTTGTAGAGCCGGTCAAACGGTTTGGTGACCGAAATTTTCGGTGCTGTGGTAATCTTTCCCATATTCTTTATGCTATAAATCCAACAATCTAATTTAGTCTTTAACTCGCTCTCGTCGGTGGTGTCAAAATAGAGCAGGTCGATGAAGAACATCCTGAACTTGTCGGTGAGGAGCGTGTTAGTGTCCTTAAATACAGTAACGGCTTCGTTCACTAATTGTTTCGGCGCATCCTTTACAGGCAGATGAAAATTCATAATAAAAATTCCGTATACCGGGTACATCATGTAATCCCAGTTGTGCCTGCCGTCGCCTTGGTGCATTATCGACTGCGACATATAGTAGAACGACCGCTCCACAAAAGTGTCCTGACTGCGGTGCTGCATCTCTATTATAACGTCCTCGTGTCCGTTTATCTTGCAGAGCACGTCGTAAAATATCGTCCGTCCCCGGCGGTTTACCGATACCATCTCCTTGTTGAGGTATCTTACCGAGGTAACCACCTTGCCTTCTTTCTCAAATAGTGCGTTGAGAAACGACATCATCAGCTCCTTGTCGCCGAAAACAAGCTTGAATCCGTAGTCAGTCAATAAGTCTACATATTTCAGCGGCTTGTAAAGGTGGTTGTCTTCTTTGGTTTGTGCCATAAATCTTTTTTCTGCAAATGTATGAATATTTCCTGATAATTGCAAAAATAAATTGCTTTGGCTTATGTTTGATATGTCTCCTTACCGATAGAAATCTATAAAAAAAGTAGGGACGCGGCGCGCCGCGCCCCCCCGCAAGTGCAAGGAAATATGGATAAATAGCTTAGTTGTTGTCTTCTTTTTTGTTTTTGCCGCGTGCGGCGGCTATTTTTTTCAAGCTGGCAGCTATCTCGGCAAAAATGGTGTTGTACGATTTTACAAGCTCGGTTTCGCTGCCTCCGATACAGTCTTGGGCATATTTAATAGCCGTAAAAAGGTTCTGCATAGCTTTGATAAGCTTGTCGCGGCTGGTTTCCACCGCCTTGCTTTTTTCTACTTTTACATCTACCCTCGAGTTCACCGCCGTGCTGTACTCCTCGATAGTGTTTTCGATAGATATCAAATAGTCCGTTGCCCCGATGGTTTCAAAGTCGGCATCATTTACGGTGCGCAAGTTGGTAAGAGCCTTTTCCATACGTCCTATGGCCTCGCACTTGAGCGCAAACACCGCCGACACGTTGGTGTACTTGGGTATAATGTTGGCGGCGGCAATCTCTTTTTCTTTTATTCCGCTGTACCGGGCTGCGGTAAGGCATCCTCCAAGGCCGGTGTAACGTTTTTTGAGGATGTCGAAATACTGCTGTGTAAGCTGGGTGCTTTGATTGGTTTTTTCCTTGGCTTTGGCGTCGTTAAACTCCTTTGCCACGGTTTTAAGCTTGCTTAACATCTCTTTGGTACTTTTTTCTTTGGCGATTGAACCTGCCTTGATGAGCTTGGCTGCAACCTCTGAGAGCATTTCGGCTCTTAGTCGGTGTAATGATACACACGACATTGATAGTTGTAATGTTGTCATTTTTTTTACTTTTTTTGTGTATTTCTATTCTTAATTGGCACAAATGTATAACAAATAATTTATTTATACAAATATATTTTACTAATAATAATAAATAATTTAATTTTTTTTACATTCATTGGCACAACGTGTATCCTCGCCATGTTTTTTGTAGCCTTTTTTGTGACGGTGTGTATAATTCTTCTGATTTTTGTCGCCATTGCTGTGCAAGTGTGTATAATCTACCCCCTTTATATATGCCTGTATTGTAATGTTGTATATGTTTATAACAAAGTATATATATTATTATAATAATTGTCTGTGTAAAAACCGTTAAAAAACAGCCTTTTATACTAAAACCGTTTAAAAAACATATAAAACTAAACACTTTCACACTGAAAACATATTAAAAACTATGGCGTTATATACATTGTGCCTGAGCAGGTGCCAAAAATCAGACGCCGTATACACACCGTCGCCCACACGGCCGCCAAATTTAAAGACGTTAAACACACCGTTGCACCGCGCACGCCGCCAACTTTGGCACGGTATGTGCTCTGTGCCTCCAATGACGTGTAAAATAAAGTTTTACAACTACACAGTATGTGTAACAACGCTTAAAAATTAACATATTATTAAACCAAAAACACTCCTCCGCCTGCAACTTTTTGCATTAAATTTGTGTTTTAAAAATGAGGGCTTTTTTGCAAAGCCAACATTCCTTGTTTTGAATAAAAAAACTGACCCACAATGACACTCATACATACAACCATGAAATCTATCAAGACCTTGGCACTGATCCTGATAATCGGACTATGCCATACCGCCGCCCGGGCGCAGAAGGTGTACTATTCGATGAAAGCCGGCGACTGGAGCACCCCAGCCACATGGAGCTACTCCAGCTCCGACTACCAGCAGGCCAACGAGGCTCCCGGCGAAGACGACATCGTGTACATCTCCGACGCCGACGTAACCATCTCCGCCCCCGACGTAAAAGCTGCCCAGGTGGTAATAATCACCACGCTCAAGATCACGGGCGGAACACCCGTATTCGGCGAGATGTCGGGCCGAGGATTTATTGAGCTCCATGGCGACTACTATCCCACAGTTACCACCGACAACTACACCGGCTTGCTCATAGTTGAAGCCGAAGGCGGAAATGTTACCCTCAGCCGTAACCCCGTCAACTATCCCAACCTCACCCTCAGCGTGGGCAGCGGGGTTGTAAGCATCAACGGCGACATCACCATCTCCACGCTCCGCGTTACCAAAGGCGACATACAGCTGCTCCCCGGCTCCAAGCTCACCGTATTCAACGACATAGAGGTGAACGCAACACGCAAGCTAATCTCTTCGGGTGAGGGCGACGATTCGCAGCTCATAGTCTACGGCGATATTTACAACACCGGCTCAATCGACCTCTATCAGGGCGACAGCAAGTCTCACACCGAACTCGTGCTCTGCTCCGACAACCGCCACCAGGTAGTGTCCATAGTAGGCACAGGCAAGTTCAGCAAAATCACCATCGATAAGCATAACACCAACTACTACGCCGAGATACTCGCCGACAACACCATCGACTTGGGCAAGGACGTTATCAGCCTCAAATCCGGCACATTCGTGCTCGGGTCTAATATCAAGATGGACTATCTCTCCACCGAACAGTTCAAAGTAAACGCCAGCTCGGTGCTCGCAATAGCGGGCGCGGATATAACCACCGATGTAGACATCGTAGTGGAGGGCGGCCTCGAAATCCGCTCGGGCAAGCTAACATGCCACAAGCAAAACGGCGGCGCGGGCCTGATACTCTCGGAACTTTCGGGCAACATATCTATCGAAGGCGGAAAGGTGGATGTTAATTACTTAAAGACCGCCGACAACGCCACCGGCGCGTTCCACATATCGGGCGGCGTGCTTGAGCTATCCAACTACGCCTCGCCGGCCTATATCAAGCTCATGAGCGAGAACACCGTATACGAGCTTGCCGGAGGCGAGATAATATTCCATGGCTCTGTATACTCCGTAAATTCTGCCAATCCGATAGTTACAGGCGGCAAGGTAACGTTTTACCATGATGTAAATATCACAGGCACTGTGCCGTTCTACAGCGTTATTATCGACCAGTGCACGGTGTCAAACGAATCTGCCTCGCCATTAGAGGTATACGGCGACTTAGTGCTCGTTGCTTCGCCTGCACCTTCTACTCCTCCTGACCCTTCCTTGCCAAAATCAACGTTAGGCTGCCGTGGCAAAGACGTATACATCGGAGGCGACTTTACCATCGGCGACAATACCGTACTGACGGAAGCTATGAACTTCTGCTTCAACACCGCTAAGAACACCTCCATCACCGGCGCAGGTAGCCTTATCTATCAGAATTTTGTAGTAGACAAGGATGGCAACCATTCGGTAACGGTTGACAATACCACCACCGTATCTACTTTGACGGTATTACACGGCATACTTAATATCCCTGCCGGCAAGCACGTGTCTGCCTATGACGCCCAGAACGACGGTGTTATCCATGGTCATGTCTATATGGAAGAAGGCGGTAATAAGACTATATCGGGCGCAGGTAAATACGACGAAATTTATCAGATAACCGTCAATAACCTGACTCTCATGTCGAATGTGGAGTGCAACAAATACTATTTTCCCTCCGGCGGCCAAGGTGTATGCGACCTCAACAGCTACGTACTGACTATCAACGAGGGATATGAGAATAATTCAACTGCGAAGTTTTTCCGTAACAATGGCGACAACGTGAGTGCCGGACTGCGTTTGAAAGTAAGGGCAGCTGCCGGCGAATCTGCCGGCGATATCGCAATGTTCCCTATTGCCACCAACGGCAGCCATTACTCTCCCGTCACCATATCTATAGTAAGCTCTCCAACGCAGACAGTAGAAGAGTATGTTTCGTTTAACGTTGTTGGCAACCAGCATCCGTGTCTGCAGGGAACCAATCTAAAAATGTACTGGATAGCTAACACTAACAACAGCGACGCCAACAAGGGATGCTTCAAATACAAATTCCAAGTGCCTGATGCGGCGCAGGGACAAGCTTCGTTCAGCAATCTCGCCCTTATGGGAGTGGATTGGGTAGTATCTACCAATCCTGCCACAATGGGCGACGCTAACACTATGGAGTTTTATAATGGCAACTACTCTATGCCGTCGGGCGACTTTACCGCCGGCTACAAAAGCAACGCTGACAATATGACCGTATGGTATTCGTCTAAGCTTAATGACGGTAATAAGTCGGAGTATGGATTTTTGGAGGATAAGTGGTATAAATATAAGAACGGCGTAGTTACCAATGAGAAAGGCCATCCCAAGCGTGGTGATGTAGCTGTGATTGTTGGTAATGATTTTATTAATGTCAACGCCAGTAATGCCATGGCGGGCATTGGTAAGTTAATCTTTTTGCCCGAGGGCGAGAATTACGGCCGTCTGCTCATGTATACAAGCTGCAGCTGCGGCTACGTGTCGGGCGAAGGTACGCTCGAGTTCTTGTGGACTTCCGGAACAGTACCCCAGATTACCGCTGATCTGTCGCTGTTTGACAAAGAAGAAAAAAGCGAATACTTTTTTGTTCCACAAGAAAAAGCCACTTCGATAAATTTGGCTCATAACGGCAACTATCCGAATATAAGTTTCGAACCGCAGAATAAACTCGCCTATTTTACTTTTGATAACGACATTGTGGCTAATGGCTATGTAAACATTCGTGGCAATAAGACCATGAGGGTAACAAACAATATTCAATGTGGACAACTTAGGATGGGCGGCAATGGCACCGGCACATTAGAGTTCCGTAACAATAACAGCTCCGTGGTAAGAGCAAAGGAGATTGTTTTTGCAACAATCAACTCTTCGATAAAAGTTGCAAATGATTTCGCATCCGGCAGTCCCAAGCTTATAGTGGAAGGCAACATCAACGGTGGCGGATTCACAGGTTGCTCTATAACATTGTACAAGGACGCCAAGTTTGTACCGCTATATTTTGTAGGCAACAGTAATTCTGAATTTGTCAACGCTGGTAATCTTACTATCAGCCTTGCGCAGATTGTAGTTGACAAAGAGTCGGTTGATAATACAGTTACAATCAACAAGAATATCACATTTAGCACATCGCAATACGGAGCGGAATCCGACAACAAGACATTCCTCCTGAAAAAAGGAACACTTATATTCCAGCAGTCTGGTAGTTACACACTCTCAAACAGTGGAAATGACTTTGTGATACCAGCCGAATCAAAGCTCATCGCCAACAACGGCGTAACGCTTAACGTTACCGGCTGCACCACCGGCATCACCCTCGGCGGCGTGCTCACGCTCAACGACGGAGCAACCCTCAACAACGAGGGACACCTTTATTATAAGGAGACCGGCAAGGCTGCTATCACCCTCAACGGCGATGCCACCTTCACCAACAAAGGCCAGTTCTGCCCCGACCCATCATCAACCGGCAAGATAGACCTTACAATATCTCAAAATGCTTTGGTTAAAATCGGAGGTGCCGCATGTGTGTCCACTACATCGCACGGAATCTTCGATATTACATCGGGCAGCAGCATAGTTATGGCGGCGGATGCTTCGATATATTTTGTTGACGGCATAAAGAACGCCACCGTCCCCGACCTCACCATCAACGCCGACGACGGCGACTGCACATTCGGAAAAGGAAGCAAGTTTGTGTTTGACAACGATGGTATTTCGGTTAAAAATCAAAAGTTTACAACATATAGAATAGATTTCTATGAGAATTGGTTTAAATACAGATCTCATTGGTATAAACTTATGAATTGGCATCAGAGTGTTTATGCCATGGGACAAGTTAAAAACAAAGGAACAAATCCTGACAATACCCCAGCTCATCAGTATCAATATTTCACAGACAAGTTGTTTGCTGACTTTTTGGCAAATCCAGACGATTGGGAATATGTTTCTGAATATTCTCCCGATGGTGGCAACTCCTTTTACCAAAACAACACGCGAGTACTAAATGGCGGCACTTATGATAGTCGGTTAAAACTTAGTACAAATGAAACTGTTATGATTTGGCCGAACCAAGTGTTAGAAACTTATAGCTTGCAGAAACGTGTCTACACTACTTACAAATATAAATATGATTATTTCGGTGAAACCTCCTTCACCCTTTCCGCCTCCACATCATTGCCTAATGTTATAGTTTCCAACAACGCCACCGTTACTTTGGGAAACGCCCTCACCGTTTTGGAAGACCTTACTGTCAATGGCGACAACGGCGCGCTCTATGCCAACGGCAAGGCTATGAACCTTAAAGGCGATTTTATAGTTGACGGAACATTCGCCGCACAATCGAATACAGTAAAATTCTCGGGCATTAGTACGCAAGAAGCCAAAGGAAACAAGGATATTGTTTTCTACAACGCTGAGGTTCTAAACCAGGGCGGCAACGTTACTTTTATTAACACCGACATTGTGGAGAACGAGCTCTTGATAGGGGAGAACTCTGTTTTGAAGGACAACGGAAACCCCATCACCGTGCAGACCAAGCTCACCAACTCAGGCACTTTTGAATACAACACCGCTAAGAACGGCGATGGCATTGTGCTCAACAGCGGCACGCAAGACCACCTTATCACCATAGTGTCGAAAGGTTCGATAGGCAAGCTCTATATCGACAACGCCAAAAACGTGGTGTGCGCCAACGCCGGCGAAGAGCTGTACATCAACAACGCGCTCACCCTCAAGCAGGGTCTGCTCAACATGGGTAAGTCGACCCTCGCCCTCGGCGAACAGGTGGCGTATATCGACAGCGTGGGTACCAACTACGTTACCAAAGATGCCGTAGGCAATGTTACGGCCATTAACAAGATGATTGTGTTCCAAAGCTCTACCGAAACCAACGGTATAAAAAAGATATTCGCCAGCAACCAGAGCGGCAAGTTTATCATGCCCATGGGCGTGGCGGGCAAATACGCGCCTGCCATTGTTGACGTGGAGGAAATTAACGCCGGAGCCACCCTCACCATTACCCCGTGCGACGGACTACATCCGTCTATCAAGCAGGACTTCGAATACACTAACTGGGACCTCGACGACAAAGCCAACGCCCTCAGCTTCTATTGGAAGGTGCTCTCTGCTGGCACTACCAATTTCCAAGGCAGTCTAATATTCAGTAACGACATCTCCGACTACCATGCTCCCGACAAAGACAACGCCAAAGGATACCACTATCTCGCCGCGCGTCTGCTTACCGGCAAGGAGAAATGGGACAAGCTGTGGTCTAACAGCAACTCTTACGACAAGGGCTATATCACTTTTAACTCTTCAACGATGACGATGGACGACGACGCCCATCTCTCGGGCGAATACACCGCCGGTCTCGGAGACGAGTTCGGCGTGGGCGCAATACCCGGCAACCTCGATGTCTATGTGTCCAAGGGCAGCGACTTCTCGCCCCTCGACTGGTTGTCAAAGGACAACTGGTATATAGGCAAGATCGACAATGACGGACATCTCGTCTGGGAAAACGGAAAGATTGTGAAAGACAAGGACGCTGAAACACCCCCCGACGCAGGCTCTATTGTCTTTGTGTTCCACAATATGGAATACACCTCTTCTGACGAGCTGAAGCTCTACCGCACATTCCTCCTTAAGGACGATGATATTTCCGATCCGGGCAAGATTAACATCCACGAGTCCACAGGACACAATTTCGGATACATAGCCGGCATTGGTACTATCGTTACCGAGTCGGGCGCGGTGCCCAATGGCAACTACGACGATTTTGTGAAGCCCGGCTCCGGCACTATCGAGTTCGGCGGCACTAACGACTGCTCAATACACAAGAGCGTGTTTAACAATGTGGTGTTCTCAGGCAAGGGCCTGCGCAAGCTCGGCTCCGACGACCTCATAGTCAACGGTGATTTCAAAGTTGACGGCGACGACGCCACTCTCGACATCGACAACAGCCTCGGTGCCACATGGAATATTCACGGCAACTTTATCTACAACCAAGGTAAGTTCTCACGTCCCGCCGGCAACGGTGTGAGCATCGTTAACATGTGCGGCAGCAGCGCGCAGGAGTTCACCGGCACAGGAAGCCTCGCCGACGGCAACGGCATCAACAACAGTATCAACATACTACAGATCGACAACACCTCGTTAGACGGTGTCTCGGTGCGCCTCCCTGTAGATGTGGCCATGCGCGTGGAGTTTTACCACGGCGTGCTGAATACTTTCGACGATGTGCCGTTCCGCATTATCAACACCATCGAGGACGAGTCGCAGACGGTGCTCAACTACAACACCTCGCGCTTTATCAACGGCCCGCTTACCAAAAAGATACTTACCAATGGTTCGTGGACGTTCCCTGTGGGCAACCACCTCAACAATCAGAATAAGGAGAACAACCGCCTGGGCAACTTTACTGTGTACAACTTCTATCCGGGCAACGACTCAGGCAACGGATTTGTTACCGTCTGCTACCACTACACAAAGCATCCTGCAAGCGGAAATAACAGCTTGTACGCTCATGGCATTGTGGGCGTTGACTTGTCGGAATACTGGACAGTTACCCCAGCCAACGACGGATCTACATTCGGTCTGAAGCTCCGCTGGGACGAAACCAACCGCGTGGGCACCGACCCCGCCTCGCTCGCCAACGTATGTATCACCAACTTTGTTGACAATCCCGACCCCGACCAGCAGAAATGGGAGCGCATCGCCTCCGTGGCTGTGGCTCTTACCGGCAAGACCGGACGCGTTACCTCTACCGACGACCGTATACCCCACAACAACGCGCCATACACCTACACCCTCGCGCACACCAACGCCATCACCTACACTTGGACGGGCGAAGTTAACGAAAACTGGTTTGTGCCCGGCAACTGGAGCGGCGGCGAGGTGCCGACAATTTCTAACTCGGTGGAGATTAAAAAGCTCACCACCGGCAAGCCTTACCCTGTTATCAACAGTACTGAGGTAGCCGAGGCGCAGTACCTTAAGATATACGACGGCGCAAGCCTCACCATAAGCCCCGACTCAAAACTCACCGTGTTTGCCCACGTGGTGGTGGACGACGGCGGCAAGCTGCTCCTCAAGGCTCCCGTGCAGGCTGCCGATTTCAAGGCGGATGCCTCCGGCGTCAGCAGGGGACACTCTATCTTGCCAGCCGGCTCGCTGATATACAACGGCACTTTCAACGGCGAGGTAACGTTCCAGCGTTTTGTACGCGGATACGAGTGGGAGAGAATAGCTGTTCCCCTCACCGGTTTCAACCCCGCGCCCATAGCCACCTGTAATAGCTGGTATCTCTACTACTACGACGAAGCAGCCGACATGAATAAAGGCGAACCCGGATACTCCTATACTGATGGACTGTCAGAGGGCAACAACTCCACCATACTCGCTTCGGGATGGAATATAAAAACCGGCGCCGTACAGACTTCGGACATCACTAAATCGGCATACCGCTATTTATGCAGCAAGAAGCAGGGCAACCACGTGCTCGAGTTCAAAGGCAAGCCGTGGACCGACGCCTCCCAGCCTGTCAAGGTCGTTGCCAATTTCAGCGACAACGACACCTATGTCCTTAACAACGTAACCTCGCACAAGCTCGACGGCTGGAACCTTATTCCCAATCCATACCTTTCGGCTGTGGATGCCGACAATATTGAGTTTAACAACGTGGATGCCACAGTGTATATCCACGACAATATCGACAACGCGTCGTTCGCATACCAGAAAAACGCCGGAGCGGTAGGCGTGGTGACCAATCCCGCGGGCTACACCTCGGCATACAGCTACAGCCCCCGATACATAGCAGCCGGACAGAGTTTCTTTGTTCATGCTACTCCCGGCGCGGCTGGCAACCAAGGTTCGGTAACATTCACCACCAAGAGCCGCACCCACGACTACGGCAGCACCAGCCTGCTGCTCAAGGGCGGCAGCTCGTGCGGCAGCGGCAGCGAGCAGCTTGTGTTCACCACCTCGGGCAACGGAGGCTCATGCCGCAACGTGGTATATTTTGCCGACGATGCCACAGACGGTTTCGACTCCGAGTACGATGCCTATATGCTCGCCACCAACCAGGCGGATTTGATGCTGTTCTACTCTTTCGGCAACGACGTTTCCACTCCTCTCGCAGCCAACGCCCTGCCCTCGGCATTAAAGAAGGGCGGCGAGGTGGCTCTCGGATACTCAGCCACCACGGCTGGCACTTATACAGTTTCGCTTAGTCAGAACACCGTGTCGGGTGCTCTGGTGTACCTCTACGATGCGCAGAATGATACTTACACCGAGCTGACCCCGGGTTACTCGTTCCGTCTGACTGTTGACAAAGGTGCCGACAACAGCCGTTTTAAACTCGTGTTTAGCATTAACCATGCTCCCGAGGTGGTTGCACCCATTGAGGATGTGGCTGTGATGCCGGGCAACAAGCTGGAACACACTATCGGCGAGGTGTTTGCCGACAACGACCTTTACGACTATGTGGCCGACATAGAGGTAACGTCTGCCAACGGCGGACTGCTCCCCGAGTGGCTGTCGTACGATTACGAGACAGGCACATTCAGCGGAACACCCTCTTACAATGATATGGGCGAGACCCTCATAGCCGTTACCGCCGAGGACACCCACGGAGCAAAGTCTTCGACGGAGTTCAAAATCACGGTTTTGAATCCCGCGTGTCCGAGCGGCTCTATCAGCGATATTAATACCCAGAGCGGCAAGTTCACTCTTGATATTCCCGATGGCACGTTCACAGGGTTCTTGGGAACAGCCCTCTCTTACAGCTATACCCTTGCCGACGGCTCACCGCTGCCATCGTTTATGAGTTTCAATCCTACTGATGGAAGCCTTTCGTGCAGCACTTCGGAGTCGCAGGCCATCCAGCTCGCTCTTACTGTGAGCGATGCCTACAACAACACCCTCACAGTAAACTTCGGCATTGTAATCTCCATCCCCGCCCCAGAGCCTGTGGTGGTTGAGCCAGTAGCTCCCGAGCCAGTAGCTCCCGAGCCAGTAACTCCTGAGCCAGTAGTTCCAGAGCCGGTTGTTTCTGAGCCGGAGGTGGTTGAGCCTGTTATAGTTGAGCCTGTGGTTATAGAGCCAGAACCAGTAACACCTGACCCGGTAACACCAGAACCAGTAACACCTGAGCCAGTAATACCTGACCCAGTAACACCTGAGCCAGTAACTCCTGAACCAGTTGTTCCTGAGCCAGTAACTCCTGAACCAGTTGTTCCTGAGCCAGTAACTCCTGAACCAGTTGTTCCTGAGCCAGTAACTCCTGAACCTGTTGTTCCCGAGCCAGTAACACCTGAAC
>JAFYFR010000069.1 GCA_017543645.1 Bacteroidales bacterium | reverse complement strand
TCCGCCGTGGTAAATACCTGATTCCCTCATTGTTAGGATTAAGCCAATACTATTTCCCGATGATAGAGCCGGTATTAGACCAATATAATATTCCCCTCGAACTCAAATACTTAACCATAGTAGAATCGGCACTCAATCCACGTGCAGTATCTCGCACAGGTGCAACAGGTCTTTGGCAATTTATGTACGGCACTGGCAAGATGTACGACCTTGAAGTTACCACCCTCGTTGACGAACGCCGCGACCCTGCAAAAGAGACTGTGGCAGCAGCACAATTCTTGCGCGACCTTTACAACATCTACGGCGACTGGGCTCTTGTGATTGCAGCCTACAACTGCGGACCTGGCAACGTAAACCGCGCTATCAAACGCTCTGGCGGTCGCACAAACTTTTGGGAAATTTACCAATATCTGCCCAAAGAGACAAGAGGATACGTTCCTGCGTTTATAAGTGTCAACTACATAATGACTTATTACAAAGAACACGGCTACACACCTGTAAAAGTAGAAATGCCAAGTTTCCATGATACTGTGATGATTACCAACAAGTTGCATTTTGGACAAGTAGAGGGCATTCTCGGCGTTCCAATTGAGCAGCTTCGCGAACTCAATCCTCAGTACAAGAAAGACATTATTCCGGGCAATGTTAAAGCCGCACCTCTACGTCTGCCAGAAGATATGGCAACCAAGTTTGTAGAACAAGAAAAAGCAATCTACGCTTACAAAGACTCGGTATTCTTTGCGCCGAGCGTAAATTACGAACAGATAAGCCGTTCGGCATACGTTCCATCATCGAGAAATAACTACAGCTACGACCCCGAGCCCTGCGATCCATCGGTTCCCGCTGGTTCTACCAAGCTGATATACACCGTGAAATCTGGCGACACATTCGGATTCATAGCCAACTGGTATGATGTAAAACTTGCCAAACTCAAATGCTGGAACGGTATCCAAAGTAACAAACTATCTATCGGTCAAAAACTTACAGTTTATGTTCCAACCAAAAAGCTCAACACTTACAAGAATGTTGACAACATGACCTTTGCTCAGAAACAGGCGATGAGCAGCAACAATATAGTTTCACAGAGCCAAGCCAACGGCAAGCCTCTCGACAAAAACTACGAGTACTACACCATCCGCAAAGGCGACAACCTCTCCACCATTGCCTCGCGTTATCCTGGCATCTCCGACAAAGACATCATGCAGATTAACGGCTTCACCGCCAACGATGTACGCCGTCTGCAGATTGGTCAGATTATCAAGATTAGGAAAAAATAGAAATGTATCACAGTGAAACCGTCATCAGTACTTCTGTTTTTTGTAGCAGTGTTGGCATCGTTGTTAGCGGTAATGCTGCTATTTCCGAAAAAAGGAATTTCGGTTACAGACGACATATCGCTTAATTTTCCCACATTTACGGAATGGATTGCCGAAACCAAAAGCCGCCCCGACACTGCTAAATCGGTATTAGACAACATAGTAATCCCCGACGACGACGACGACGACACAGCATTTGTGCAAGTTTCGGCAGACACATTGCAAATGTCCGACTCTGTGGAAATCGACCCAAAGCTCAAAGATTTTGTGCCGCGACCTATCGCCATCGACGACATCAGCCAGCCATTGGAACTTCCTCCTAACGGTTTGGCTTGCTTGGAAAATATTTTCGGAGCCTTGTCTGATGCCGAACAGCTTCAGTCTCTCATAAGAATATTGCACTACGGCGACTCGCAAATCGAAACCGACCGTATCACAGGCTATATGCGCACCAAACTTCAGGCGCAGTTCGGCGGCTCAGGGCCGGGATTAATTCCTGCAAAATCGCCATACGACTACAAGTCGCCCCTGCACGTAGTAAACACAGGCGAATGGAAACGCTACACGATTTTCCCGAAAGTGGACACCGCCATAACGCACAGCCGCTACGGAGTACTTGCGTCGTTCACGATGTTCGCCCCGCCTGAAAAAACCGAAACGCCCGAAACGCCCGACACCACGTTCGCAATGATTGGCGACAGTCTGATGAAAGAGATTTTCCACCCCGAACCGCCAAAGGTAAAGGAGGTTCACCAAGGATCTATCAACTTTGCATTTACATCAATAACCAAAGCTAACATAAAAAATATCAAGCAGATACGGATGTTTTACGGCAACACCGACGAGTCGTTTGCCGTAACTGTGCGCGACGGCGAGACTGTGCTCTACTCCGACAGCGTTGCGCCATCATCGTACTACTCAATCAAGAAATGGACATTCCAAGAACCGCTGCAAAACCTATGGATGGATTTTTCAGGAACAAAAAGTCCTGAGATTTACGCCTTTGCAATGGACGGATACAGCGGCGTGGCTTGCGACAATATTCCGTTACGCGGATGCTCGGGAACAATATTCACCAAGATGAACTCGCAGATATTGCAAAAAATGTACAACGACCTACATGTGAAATGCGTGATTCTGCAATTCGGCGGCAACACAATCCCCGTGCTAAAACCCGAAACAGTGAAAAACTACGTAGGTTCGCTCATGTCGCAAGTGAGGACAATACGCAAAATCTGCCCCGAAATGTCGATAATAATAGTTGGGCCAGCCGACATGAGCACCAAAGTGATGGACAACTACGAATCGTACGAAATAATACCCGAGCTTGTGGAAGCCATGCGTCAGGCGGCATTTGCCAACAACTGCGCATTCTGGGACATGTACAGCGCAATGGGCGGATGGAACTCGATGCCCGACTGGGTGTTTCACGAACCGCCGCTCGCCGAAAAAGACTTCACACATTTTTCGGTGCAGGGTGCTAATGTAATATCCAAGATGTTTTACAACGCCTTCATAGGACGTTACAACCAATATATCTCGCGAAAAAAATAAATTTACCTACGTACAATGAAAACCTTTTTGAAACTGTTTGCTACCTTATTATTAATCAGTAACATAAATATCAGCACAACATCGGCTCAAGATTATCCCTACGACGTAAGAATCTATCCTTTTGTAAGATATGACAAAAACAAGATGCACTTTTCAAAAGATTCGTCGGGCTTTGTGAAGATATACCAAAAATTGGACTCAATGATAATGCTCGGCAAAGGTCATCTCAACATTGTACAGTTAGGAGCATCGCACACTCAGGCCGACGTGTTTTCAAACCAGATGCGCTACCGTCTGCAGACCTTCCACCCCGGACTTGTGGGCGCGAGAGGATTCGTTTTCCCATACAGAATGACCAAATCAAACAACCCATCAAACTACACTGTGGAATATTCGGGATTTTGGACTACCTGCCGCAACATCGAGTACAAGAAAAACGACATTCTCGGTCTCGGCGGCGTATCTGCCACCACGCTAAATTCCGATGCCACGCTCAAAGTGGTGATGAACCCCAAAAACCTTATCCGCTACGACTGCAACCGTGTGCTGATTTTTACCGAACCAGCAGCCACTCAGCAGTTTGAAATTATTCCCGACGCCTGCATGGGCAACTACACCGTTAAGAAAGATTCGCTCAACGGCATTATCGAATACAACTTCGACCGTTACTCGGTGGACGCCAGTTTCCACTTGGAACGTACCGACTCAACACAAGACCATTTCACATTCTACGGAATGTCGCTCGAAAACGACAACCCGGGCATCACATACCACGCCATCGGCATCAACGGCGCGAGGATACCCTCATGGACAAGATGCTCATACTTCAGCCGCCAGCTTGCCGCGCTCAAACCCGACTGGATTGTTATCTACTTGGGCGTAAACGATGGAAACACAACCAAATTCAGCCAAGACGTATATTACAACAACTACGTTTCGCTGTTGAACGATATTCTCTACTACAACCCCGGAGTGCAGTTCACACTCATTGTTCCCAACGATTATTTTCTGCTCCGACGGCATCCCAATCCAGCGGTTCAGTTGGAACAAAACGCAATCGAAAAACTTGTAAACCGCTATAATTGTTCAATGTACAGTATTTACGATGTGATGGGCGGACTTGGCTCGTGCCTCGACTGGCTCAAATTCGGACTAATGGCTCACGACAAGGTGCATTTCTCCATTCAGGGATACACATTTACAGGAAACCTATTTTTTAACGCATTTTTGCAGACATACGACAATTATTTGGAAAAAAAATAAGAACAGATTGCTATTTTACAAATACTTATTACTAACTTTGCGCTAATCAAAATCTCAGACGAACAAGACCTAATGGATTCAATATTATCGTACATAGACATACCGTCGTTGCTTGTTTACGACCCAAAGCGGCCACTGCTTTTCACCCAATTCTATTTTTGGGGATTCTTTGTGATAGTAATGGCGTTTTATGCGCTCATTTACAAGAAGAAAGCCATCAGAAACATCTACCTTTTCGTAGCGTCGGTGTTTTTCTACTACAAGACCGGCGGGACATACGTTGTTCTACTGATATTTACCATATTATCAATATTTTACATTACCAAATGGATGCACCGCAAGCCCGAAGGAGCGGCTAAGAAACTGATTCTCGCTCTCGGAGTGGTGGTAAATCTGTTTATACTTTTTTATTTTAAATACACCGAGTTTATACTCAACTCTATCAACGATATTTTCTCAGCCAACTGCACCATTGTAAACTATTACTCGATGCTGCTCAATTGGTTCGGCGAATTAACAATAGTACAAACCAATTTTTGGCTGCCGATTCTTTTTTCGGCAATATCCATCGCTGTATATATAAAAAAATATATCGAACACAATCAGCAGTCCGACAAAAACCGCATTGCATTATTTCTAATCGGATTCAACCTGCTCAACTGGCTGTTGTTTGTATTTGCCGGCCCGATAGTTACCGCTCTGGGATTTGATTCCGAAAACATTTACCGAATATTTTTCGGGGAAAACTTCGTTACCGACAGGATTATCCTCCCCGTGGGCATCTCGTTCTTCACATTCCAGTCTATAAGCTACTGTGTGGACGTTTACCGTAAAAAAATCGAGCCTGTAAACAGCGTTTTGGACTTCGGATTCTACGTGTCGTTCTTCCCTCAGTTAGTGGCAGGCCCTATCGTACGCGCATCGGAATTCATTCCGCAAATCTACAACGACTATTCGCTTACAAAACGTGAGTTTGGATTAGCGTTATTCATGATTCTCAAAGGATTGGTAAAAAAAGTGTTTATCTCCGACTATATCTCCATCAACTTTATCGACCGAGTATTTGATTCGCCGCTGAAATATTCTGGTTATGAAACACTTATGTCGCTCTACGGATACAGTATGCAGGTTTACGCCGACTTTAGCGGATACACCGACATAGCTATAGGACTTGCGCTCCTGATGGGATTCAAACTTTCAATGAACTTCAATTCGCCCTACAAAGCCAAATCCACGGCGGAGTTTTGGCGCAGATGGCACATTTCGCTGTCTACTTGGCTCAAAGACTATTTGTACATCCCCATCGGCGGCAACCGAAACGGCTCAATCGGCGGATATATCTGCTGGATTGTGATTATCACAGTTTGGGTAATGCTCTCTGGCTCAGCCATTTTGGCAGCAATTTTATATGGGTCGTTTGCGGTGCTGATGACAGTGGCGCATTTTTTCCCGAATTTCAAACTCACCCTTGTTACCTCGATGAACAACTTGATAACCATGCTTTTAGGCGGACTTTGGCACGGTTCGAGCTGGATGTTTGTTATCTGGGGCGGCTACAACGGAGTGGGGCTTGTGGTCTACAAACTTTGGAAAAAAGAGACGCAGGTTTTGCGATGGATAATCCTCGCGGTTCTCAACGCAGCGGCGGCGATAACATATTTCAACGGCGTTTGGCACAATCCCAACGGCGTAAAACTTTGGATAATAGCCAACTGCGTATGGTTTTTCTGCTACTTGGTATGGAAAGTGAAACTTGCTAACGCCAATGCATTTAAAATCATCAAAAGCATCTTGGCTGTGCTTCTGATAGCTTTCTTTGTGATGTGCGCCACAGTGATAACAGGATTCTGGTTTACCGACTACCGCTACATTTTCTGGATAGGATTTACAGCCTTGTCTGTCGCCGTTTTCTACTACGCCCGCCTCAAAGCCCTGCCATATTGCGAGGAACGTCCTGTAAAAGACGACTCAAAAATCGACAAGGTAAAGATAAAAATCAACCAATATCCTGAAAACAAATACATTACGGCAACAGTTTGGGGCAACTTTGCGCTATCGTCGCTATTCTGTTTCAACGGAAACACAAGCACTCCTTTTTTAATATGGATAATGGTTTCGTCGATACTTCTCGCCGGATACCTGTTTATGATAGTCCGTCCGCAAATAAAAGAGCCAAGCAAATACATAGCATATTTCTGGGGTATATTCCTAACATTCAATTTTATAACATTCACGCGAATTTGGTTCCGCGCACAAGACATCGAAACCACCGGCTATATGCTCGAGCGTCTGCTCAACGGCTGGGGCGACATAAGCCTTATTCCGCAAATGACTATGGCGTACAAAAAAGTGTTTGTGGTAATGGCATTGGGATTTGTAATA
>JAFYFR010000068.1 GCA_017543645.1 Bacteroidales bacterium | reverse complement strand
TTAACAGGTTCGCTCGGTACTGCATTTGTTAAAGGTATGCAAGGCAACGACCCTGTGTATCTGAAAGTTGCAGCCTGTGGTAAGCACTTTGCCGTGCATTCGGGACCCGAATCTACTCGACACTCTGCTAATATCGACCCTTCAAAACGCGACCTTTGGGAAACCTACCTCCCCGCATTCCGTATGCTTGTGCAAGATGCTAACGTAGAGATAATTATGGGTGCATACAATCGTGTTTATGGCGAAAGTTGCTCGGGTAGCAAATTTTTGCTTACAGATGTTTTGCGCAATCAGTGGGGATTCAAGGGTCATATTGTTTCCGACTGTGATGCCGTTGACGATATTTACAAAGGACACGGCATAGTTAAAACCGCCGCCGAAGCCTCTGCACTTGCCATCAAAAACGGTTTGAATATTGAGTGCGGACATTCGCTCTATGCTCTTAAAGAGGCAGTGGAGAAAAACCTTATTACCGAGGCTGAACTCGATAAAGCACTAATTCCATTGATGATGACCCGTTTAAAACTCGGAATTCTTCAAAAAGACGACAACTGCCCTTACAACAATTATTCTGAAAGCGACATTTGCTCGCCTAAGCACACCGCCCTTTCTAAAAAGGCAGCATTGGAGAGCATGGTTCTCTTAAAAAACAACGGAATTTTGCCCTTGAAAAAAGATATTCACACTCTCTTTGTAACAGGAGCAGGAGCGGCAGATGCTTTTTGGTTGATGGGTAACTATTTTGGAATTTCCGACCGCTATTGTACTTATTTACAGGGAATTGTATCGAAAGTTAGTAGCGGCACAGCCGTAAACTATCGTCCTGGCGTTTTGGAAAACACCCCCACCAAAAACGAACTTAACTATGCTGTTGGCGAAGCTGCCCGCACCCAATACACTATTATTGTAATGGGCAACAACGGCAACCTCGAAGGCGAAGAAGGTGAATCTATCGACTCCGATACCAAAGGCGACCGCACTTCGCTTACATTGCCCAAAAGTCAAATGGATTATCTCCGCGAAATTTACCAACGTAAACAAGCCTTTGCCAAAATGCGTGGCGGTGCCAACAATAGCGAAAGCGGTATTATTGTAGTGCTTACTGGTGGAAGTCCCATCGACGTAAGAGAGATTTCTGAAATGGCAGATGCAGTAATTATGGCTTGGTATTCGGGTCAGGAAGGCGGCTATGCACTTGGCGATTTGATTTTTGGTGACGCTAATTTCTCAGGCCGTCTGCCGATTACATTCCCTGCCGATGGTGCTAAATTGCCCGACTTTGAGGATTACTCTATGAAAAATCGCACTTATAAATATATGAGCGATAATATTTTCTACCCCTTTGGCTATGGATTGAGTTATGGCCATATTTCTTATTCGGAGCCTTCGGCAGTGAAAAACAAAGATAATAGCACAGCAATAAAGGTGAAAGTTTCAAATAGTTCGAATGTTACCACAGTAGAAACAGTGCAAGTATACGTGTCTGCTCCAGGCGCTGGACAAACTGCTCCTATTCAGCAGCTTGCAGCATTTAAAAGAGTGGAAATAAAGCCAAATGCAAGTGTGGAAGTTTCGTTTAATATAGATGCCGACCGTTTGAAAACCGTGGAGGAAGATGGTACATCAAAATTGCGTAAAGGAGTCTACCGTATATCAATAGGCGGAGCAGCACCATCAAATCGTACAACCCAGCTCGGCGTGGGTATGGTAGAAACGGAAGTTAAATTATAACGTCCTAAATACCAACGTTATCTACCGGAAGTTGTGCAAAATCGGCTTCCGGTTTTTTTATATCTCAGATGCTATTCCAAAACTCTCAGTTCGATTGGAAAGTCGATAGTGTATCGCAGATCTTCGCCGTTTTCTTGCGAAGATTCGTCACCGTCTTCGTAATACCAAATGATTTTCAAGGTGTTAGGCTCTTGGATATTTTTGAGTATGTGCATCAGTTCCAACACGCAGCGCAATGTGGCTGAGTTGTAATATTCAAAGTTGAAAACTAATTCGGTATGGCTCTGCGGATTTTTAGTGTACTCTTCGAGCCATTCAAAAATCGGAGTGAAAAATGTGTCAGAATCTTCTGGCATAGAGCGTCCCGAAATAATCAGTTTACCCTCCACCGGGTCAAAACCTACTCTCGGCGTTGTGTTAGTAGCTTCGATATATAATTTTTGCATCGGCATTTTAATAATTTTTAGTTCGCAAATTTAAAAAAAATAAATTACACTGCAAAGTTTAAATCATACATTCTATTGTAAATAATTTTTTTTGTTGTCCGTCGTGGTAAAAAAAGTATTTAATACCGTCCTTGCTTTCGCGGGCAATGTCAATCAGACCGAGCCCTGATGCCATATTCATGTCGTCGTGTCCGTTGCGGAGCACTTGCCGGTAATACTCGTTGAGCTGGCTATGGTCTTTGGTGTTTAGTTGGTCGATATATTGCGCAATGATGTCTACTTGGTTGTTTTCCACATAGTTGGACGCAGTCAAGGAGTAATTATCCTGATTTTTGCCGAACGAGAAAATTCCGTTGTGTTCGCCTGTTTGCTCGGCGATAGCGTGTTTTGAAATGTTCTGCATCATTTCTACCATTATGTGGTAAACTTTGCTTTGTATCTTGAGTTCAGAATCAAGCTGGGCTATGTTACTTTCAGCCATCATCAGCATCTGGTTTACTGCGCTACGGTCGAAATCCCCTTTTAGTGCAATGAATTTATGGTGCTGTTCCATAATGTTTTTGATAGTTTCGGCTTGTGATATGTCGAGCGCGGGAGTATCTTCGTCGGAGATTTTGAGCCTTATCTGGAAATAGAAGAATGAGCGGTTGTCGTCTACTTTTGTAAATTTGAAGTCGAGTTTCTCTTTGGTCTTGCGAATCATCTCCACAAATCCGAGACCCGCGCCGCCCTCTTTGGATAGCTGCTTGTTGGTGAGTGTCTCCACGAAAATTTTTTTCAACTCATCGGCACTCATAGAGTTAACGCGTTTGAGCTTGGCTTTGGTCGCTTCTGCTTTAGTGTTGTCAATGTAGTTGCCAGAGGTTATGTAATAGCTGTTGCCATAACGTCTTACAATGAATATTTCACCGCGAGTTTCGGTCTCGTTCCGTCCCGAAAGTCCATAGCGGAGTATGTTCTGGAAGCATTCAACCATGAGGAATGATAATTTGTTGCGATGCCCCTCAGAGTTGGCGTATTTGCTCATATAGCCCTTCCACAATTCGGTTGTCATGCCGAGAACTGGATTATTGAACTGACCTAAGTATATGAAACTCAGTTCGTCATCTTTTAGAATGTTGTATAGTATGCGGTTGATATTGTTGTCCATAATTGTTGAGATGATATGCTTCTTCAAAAATTTAATTATTTTTAAGGCTATAAAAATAAAAAAACTATCTAAATTTGTGAAATTTATTGATGATATTTTTTAGAAAAAACGAATAATACTGATTTATGTTAAATAAAGTAGTAAAAATTTTGCTTTTTGGAGTATTGTTTTTCAATTCTATGGCACTGTATGCCACTCACAACCGTGCCGGAGAAATTGTTTACAAGCATATTTCGGGCTACCGATACAAGCTTATCATATATACTTACTGCAACACGCTCACCGAGGCCGACCGCGATGAGCTGGAATTAGATTGCGGCGACGGTACCGACAAGGAAGTTTTGAAACGTGTTTCCGAAACTTTCTTGGATGATGGCTCTATGTTCAGCGGTCCTTTGGTAAATAGGCACGCGCCTATCAAAAAAAATATTTACGAAGGTTACCATACTTTTTCTGGTCCGGGAGTCTACACCTTATTCATGGAAGATCCTAACAGAAATGAGGGCGTAGACAATATTCCCAACTCTGTGGCGGTTGTGTTTTCGTTGAAAACCACATTAACAATCAGCACCATAATGGGTAACAACAGCTCGCCTGTGCTGCTAAATTCGCCGATGGACAAGGCCGCGCTCAACAAGGTGTTTGTCCACAATCCCGGAGCATACGACCCCGATGGCGACAGCCTGAGTTACAAAATTGCTCGATGCCTTACTGAAAACGGAGTTGAGATTGTTGGATATTCGTTTCCGCCTGTTACCGATTCTATCTACGTAGACCCTTATACTGGCGATTTTGTGTGGGATCGTCCTTCCAAAGTAGGTGTTTACAATGTGGCTATGGAAGTGGAGGAATGGCGCAACGGTGTGAAAATAAGCACTGTATTGCGTGATATTCAGGTAGAGGTAGAAGACACCGACAATCATACGCCTATTATTGACCCCATAGCAAACCATTGTGTGATAGCAGATTCCATATTAACATATAAAGTTACGGCATCGGATCCCGACCCTCGCGATTTGGTTACGCTGTCGGCATCGGGAGGTGTTTTTGAATTGGAAACCAATCCTGCCACTTTTATTGTCAACAACAACATTTCTAAAAATCCGACGGGAGTGTTTACCTGGCATACGCATCAGAGCCATGTCCGCCGTCTGCCATACGAAGTGCTTTATCGCGCTGTTGACGACGATATCGAAGTGCCTTTGACCGCTTACCGCAAAAACAAGATTACCGTGGTTGCCCCCCCGCCAGAAATATTGGAAGCAAAACCAACTAATAGTACCATCACCCTGTCATGGACACGTGGCAAAAACTACAATGCAACAGGATTTAAGATTTACCGATACGCCAGAATAGATACATTCAAGGCTGGAATTTGTGAAACTGGTGTTCCAAGTTCATGGGGCTACGAGCTTATCAATGTAGTAACCAATCCAAACGACACCGTTTTCCGCGACGACAACGACGGGAATGGCCTTAATGGTGGGTTTTGCTATTGTTACCGTGTAACAGCCACTTTTGCTGACGGAGCCGAGAGCCTTGCTTCTGACCCTACGTGCCAGTTGCTCGCGCATGGAACTATCGCCTTTGTGAAAGCCACAGTGGAGGAGACCGATGAGAAAAAAGGCGCGATTCATCTGGAATGGACCACGCCAGCCGACCTTGACCAGACTCTTCTACCACCGCCTTACGCCTATTTTCTATATCCATCACACGGCATTTTCGATGGAATTTACACCAACGACATAGAAATCGACGGTTTTAACGATACCACTTATACACAGGTAAATATCGACACTTATACCAAGGGCAGTGTCTACAAAATCTGTTTTGGCAACTGGGACGGGTCTCTTGGCAAATGGAATATCACAGGGCGACCATCAGTGGCATCTTCGGTGTTTATCAAGCTCGAGTGTGCCAACCGCTCTATCAAAATCACTCACGAGGCCGACGTTCCTTGGAAAAACGACACCTTTATAATATACCGCCGTGATCCGGGCAAAACCGAATTTGATTCTATCGGATATTCCACCAACGGAACTTTTGTGGACAACAACCTTACCAACGACGTGGAGTATTTTTACAAGATGAAAACCATAGGATACTATTCTCAGAAAGGGCTTCCCGACCATATTGAAAACTGGTCGCAGATAGCGTCCGGCATTCCGTTGGATACCGTTCCGCCGTGCATCAAACTCAAACTTACATCGTTTTGCAACGACGCTATCAACAAGTTGGAGTGGTATCCCGACACGGCGTGCGGGTTGGACATTGCAAAATATCATATATATTATTCTGAAACTATCAATGGCGAGCTGCAGATGATACACGAAACCGATGCCGCCACACGCGAATACGAGCATCACCCAGAACATGGCATGGCGGGCTGCTATGTGGTAACTGCTACCGACTTTGCTGGCAATACCGGCAGTACCGATTTTAGAACATGTATCGACAATTGCGAATTTTACCGCCTGCCAAATGTGTTCACACCCAACGCCGACGGCAAAAACGATGTCTACCATCCATATCCATACCAGTTTGTCGACCATATAGATATGACAATCACCAACCGATGGGGCAAGGAAGTTTTCTCTACCAACGACCCCGACATCAATTGGGACGGCACCGACCAGAAAACTGGCGCGAAACTTCCTGATGGGGTATATTTTTACCGTTGCACAGTTTACGAGTACAGGCTTACAGGTTTGGAAGACCGTGAGTTAGAGGGATTTATAACCATTTTTTCCAACAAAACTGAGAATTAAATATGAAACTACACACAGCATATCTTGTTTTATCATTATTGACGGCATCTGTCACGGCATTGGCGCAGGATACTGTCAGCACGGCACAAATGGCGGTTGCGGCGTTTGTCAACGGAGATATTGATTCGGCTTCTGCGTTGGCGTACAAATCGTTGACCGATAAAAAAACTTTCATCCGTCTGCTGCTTCAGGGCGATATTGCCTTTGAACAAAAAAAATATGCTAAGGCTGCTCGTTGTTATACAGCCGCCGACAAAATGAGGGCGGGCGTTTCGGGGATAAGGGGTTCGCAGGCGTATGCCCTCGCAGGAAATTATGATTCCGCTTTTGTATCCTTAAAAGCTTATATGTCAACTACAGAGCGTATCTCCACCGCCAAAATTTCCGCCGATACAGTGTTTGATAGTCTAAAAAATGATTCCCGATGGCAAAATCTTGTTAATCAGAGAGATATTAATCCATATCAAAAACAGTTGGAGTCGGCCGAACACCTTATTATAATAAAAAGGAATTCTGATGCATATGAACTATTGAATAAAGTAATTAAATCGCATCCTTCGTATCACAGGGCTTGGTACTTGCGGGCGTGGGCATATTACAAGGATGATAATTACAAATCGGCGTTGACCGACATTCTTCAGGCGATAAAGATTCGCAACAAAAGCGTTGAATATATCAACCTTTTGGCGCAAATCTATTACTCTTTGCAAAAATACGAAAAAGCTGCAGAAGCATGGATTTCGGCATTGAGTACAGATGAACGCTGCGTGGACAATTTTTGTTCTGCCGCCCAATCGTTTCTTTTGGCAAAGGATTATGTGAGCGCGGAAAAGTATTCGAGACTATATCTCGTATTGTTTCCGTTCAACAGTAAGGCGTTGAACATTCTTTCTGAATCACTATTGCAGCAGGGCGATTGTACTGGTGCGCTGAGAGTGCTTAACATGTCTGGCGACAAAAACGCGGCTTTTTATCGGACTCGTGGCTTAATATATTTGCAATCAGAAACTTATAAATTTGCTATTGATGATTTTAACCGTGCAATCGACCTTGACAACACCCTTTATGATGTTTACCTCCACAGGGGACTCGCTCACTATTTCAGCGGACACAGACAGGAGGCCACAAACGACTGGAACACAGCACTTAAACATCGTTGTTACAAAGCAAACGACTATCTACAAAAATACAGATAATTATGGCAAACGGCATACGGAGGGTTTTTAGAAAATGGAAAGCTGCTTTTTGGAAGCTGAGGCGGATTAAGATCAACCGAAATCTGCTTGTATATTTGGTTTCGGTGGTAATAGCCGCTGTCTTTTGGTTTCTCAACAAAACAGGAAGCTATATTTCCACCTCAAGAGAGTTCCGTGTGGAGTATTCGGGCATTCCCGGCGGAAAAATCCTGCTTCCGGGAGTTACCACTTCCACGCTCAAAGTTGGTGTATCGGTAAAAGGCTCGCTGCTGCTTACCTCGGGGCATTTTCAAGACTATCTCCGTATCGATCTCTCTAAACTTGCCTTGCGCAATGTTCCTCATGCCGATTCCACGCTCAAATATATCTCTGATGATGATATACGTCAGCAGATAGAGGCGCAGCTGCCGGCAGATTTCAAGTTTGTGTCGGTGCAGCCCGACACCTTGTTCCTCGATTTTGGTCAGTCGGTAGTAAAAAAAGTGCCTGTGGTTTTGGATGCCGACATAACGTTTGAAAGCCAGTACCGTGCGGCGGGAGGAATCATTTTTCAGCCCGACAGCGTTGAAATTAGGGCATCTGCCATTATTGCCGACTCAATACAGTTTGTTAAAACCGAGTTTATTGAGCTGACAAATCTTCAAGAACCGGTACAGCGTCACGTGCATTTCAACGTTCCCAACGAGGTGGTGTGCGAACCGATTTATACCGACCTGAAAATCAACACCGAAAAATATACCGAGCAGACTCTTGTGCTGCCTATCCGGCAGGTCAACGTGCCTGATTCGTTGCTGATGAGGATTTTTCCTCAGACTGCCTCGGTAAAGTTTTTTGTTGGTTGGAACAATTATCAGAAAATTTCCAAGGAGATGTTTTCGTTGACGGTGGACTATGCAGATTTTAATTCGCCGCTAAAATCTGATATGCTAACCATTAAGCTTGCACGTGTACCCGAAGGGTTCGGCGTTACCGACATAAGGGTCTCACCAGCGAGCGTTGAGTACCTTATCGAACGTAATATTAGTATTAACAGCGACTCACAATGAAAATTATAGGACTTACCGGCGGCATAGGTAGCGGAAAATCTACCGTGGCAAAAGTTTTTGAAACCATTGGGGCGAAGCTTTTTATCGCCGACTCCGAAGCAAACGTTATTACCGCCACTCATCCTGCTGCAATATCACGTATTTCAGAGGCGTTTGGCAAAGATGTTTATCGTGATGGTGTACTCAACCGCCGTGCGTTGGCATCTATTGTTTTTGCTGACAAAGACAAATTGCAGCTACTCAATTCGATAGTCCATCCTCTTGTAAAAGAGGCGTTTGATGCCTTTGTGGACAAAAACCGCAACTCAGATTTCGTTCTTTTGGAGAGTGCGATATTGGTTCAGTGCGGATTCTTCCGTTTTACCGACTTTAATGTTTTGGTTATCGCCCCCGAGGATGTACGTATACAAAGGGTAACGCTCCGAAACAATATTTCGCCAGAGGAAGTCCGCCGGAGAATTTCTAACCAGATTTCCGACCAAGCCTCTGCTCCGTACTGCCGTTACACCATTGTCAACGACGGTTTGCGGTTGATTATCCCCCAAGTGCAGAAAATTTGCATATTGGAAAAATAATCTCCGTTTTTTTTTCACTGTCGGTTCTTTTTTGCAACTATTAATGCAACAATATCAAACGCGATACGTTTCAAATTTAGAATAAGTACAATTATTAATTTAAACAATAACTATTAAAACACAAAAAAAATGAAAAAATTAAGTTTATTTCTTGCTGCATCTTTGATGATTTCTTCTACATTTCTCTCTGCATCGTGCGGTGATGACGAAGAAGAAGTACAACCTGAAAAAATAGCTGACGAATGGCTCGACGATAACGCTACGACAGCCGAAGAGGATGCCAACTATAAGCTCTACTCCATTGAAGGCGATTGGGAAGTGGATCCTTCACAAGTAGATCCGTCTCAGTTGACCAATCCAAATCCGCTCTCAAAAATTACTACCGATGTAACAGCTAAGGCTATGATTATGTCGGAAACTAATATCGAAAAGTACAATACATTGCAAGCTATCAACGATTTGGCTGTTACCGAAACCAAAATCGACGGTAACGTTATCGCTGCTTATCTTATTTTTACAAAGGTAAAAGCCGGACAGCTGGTAGCTCTCGAAACATCGCAAGGCTCCAAAGGTGTGGTAAAAGTTACCAATCTTTCTGCCGACTTCAAGAATGTTTCTGTAAAAGGATACTTGCGCATACCCAAAAAGTAATTTGTAACCAATAAATGTAGAGACGTGCTAAGGTGCGTCTCTACTTTTAATAATACAAAAATATATAACCAACTAAAACCACAAAACGATGAAAAAAATTAGTTTATTTCTTTCGATGGCGTTGACAATTTTCGCCACAACGTTTGTATCATGCGGCGACGAACAAGTTACACCCGATGGTCCTGACAATCCGGAAAATGCCAATTGGGATGTGTATTCGTTTAACGAAACATTGAATTATAATTCTACAAAGGCAAGTTCAAATTCTGCATTCAGTGCGTCTTCCCGTCAGGCAGTTCCAGCTACAAGTGCTTCTGCCGACTTTTGTGTAGGTACTCAGGGACAGTATGGAACTTTTGTTTGTTCACCCAATGCAAGCCTTCTTGCTCAGTGTTACGATGCCAATGGTATTACTTACAGCAGCAACAAATCTACCAAGATTCAGAACCTCGGTTCTGTTGATATTAAGGATTATAATGATGCAAGTACATTTGATAAAATGTCTATTTCAGCAGATTATCTTGATGGAAAATCCAGCCTCGGCGTTGGTGTTAACCAACTTTCGAGCGGACAGGCAATTGCTTTTGAAACATCTGACGGATGCAAAGGCGTTGCCAAAATGTCGTTCTCAAAGGTAACAAAAGCCGTAACCATTTCTGGCTATGTAGCAGTACCCAAAAACGCATCACATTAGGTCACCATTTTACATTAGTCATATTTTACATTTTTAGTTTACCATTTTTATTTTTCTCCTCACTTAATAATTGAGTTATCCGGCGGAAAACTTATTTCTTACAATAGGTTTTCCGCCGTTGTTTTTTTGTACGCTTTGATAAAACCAACTTAACGTATCATTAGTGTAATATTCACACTTGCATATTTATTTTGCAGTCCGAAAAATAATTGCAAGAAAAATGTGGATACCTGTTGTAATAGCGTCGGCGGTCTTTCTCGGACTTTACGACGTTTGCAAAAAAACATCTGTTCGTGAAAACGCGGTATTGGCTGTGATGGTGATTTCGTCGGGCGTGTCGCTGATGATGTTTTCCCCGTTGCTGATAGATTCTATTGTGGGCGGAGGCTGGTTTAAAGGCACTCTGTTTGAAATGGCAGAAACTAACGCCAGCGACCAGATGTATATCATAATCAAGGCGTTTATAGTTCAGAGTTCGTGGCTGTGCAACTTCTGGGCAATGAAACATCTGCCTATTTCGATTGTAGGGCCTGTGCGCTCGTCGGCTCCTGCGTGGACATTGCTCGGGGCGGTGATTATCCTTGGCGAACGACTCACATTTTGGCAGTGGATAGGCGCGGCTGTTATACTTACTTGTCTGTATCTGTACGCACGGTCGGGTAGGAAAGAGGGCATATCGTTCAGCCACAATAAGTTTGCCTTTTTGCTTATTGCCGGCACATTGATAGGCGCGGCATCGGCATTGTACGACAAGTATCTTCTCCGTACCATCCATATCGACCGTATGGAGATGCAGGCGTGGTTCTCGTTTTACCAGTTTTTGCTTGCCGCCCTACTCGCTGCCGTGGTGTGGTATCCCAACAGGCAGAAAACCGACAAGTTTCAGTTCAGAATTGCCATTCCTTTGGTTGGAGTCCTGCTTACGGTAGCCGACTTCCTATATTTTTACGGTCTCAGCCATGAGGATGCGATGATAGGTATTGTGTCGCTCATCCGCCGGAGCAACGTAGTAATATCGTTTTTGGCTGGCGCTATAATTTTTCATGAAAAAAATATCCTTCATAAAAGCCTGATACTGTGTGGAGTATTGGCGGGGGTGGCTATTTTGTGCCTTTCGTAATCACTTAGCCTAAAAAAGGTTTTTTCTTTGTGAAAAAATAAATTATCTTTGCTCTCCGAAAAATTAGATGTATAATGGAGACACAGTATTACAAAGTATTTACAGGACAGGCAATAGACGTGAAGATGGTTAAGAACTATCTCGCACAGAACGGCATCAAGAGTTTTGCCGAAAACCGCAGCGACGCTTCTGCTGGTGTGGAATGGAACAAACGGGAGTTTGACCCTTACATGGAACTCAAAGTGGAATCCACCGACCTCGAGACGGCGGTAAAACTCGTAGATGAGTTTCTTAATACAAAAGCCGAATAATTAAAGCATTTATAGTTTTGAATTTAACAATAAAAAGACTACATTTGCAGCCGAAATAATAATCCTTTTGCGATAAAAGCATTACTTAAACAGAAAATCCATGAGCAACATTGTAGCCATAGTAGGATGTCCCAACGTAGGGAAATCGACACTTTTCAACCGACTTACGCAGACTCGTGACGCTATTGTACACGAAACGGCGGGCGTAACACGCGACCGTCATTACGGCAAGTGCGATTGGAACGGAAAGGAATTTTCCGTTATCGACACGGGCGGATACGTCAACAATTCTGACGACATCTTTGAGAACGAAATCCAGAAACAAGTGCATTTCGCCATCGAGGAAGCCGATGTTATTATATTTATGGTGGATGCCAACTTGGGCGTAACAGCTGGCGACGAGGTGATTACAGACATTCTCCGCCGTGCCGACAAGCCTGTGTTCTTGGCGGTAAACAAAACCGACAATCCGTCGTTGTATATTGAGGCTCAGTCGTTTTACAGCCTTGGTATAAGCGATTTGTTTACAATATCTTCGGCTACCGGCAGTGGTACAGGTGACTTGTTGGACGCTGTTGTAGCCAAATTTACCGACAAACCCGACAACAGCGAGGACGGTATTCCTAAGATAGCCGTAGTAGGTCGTCCTAATGTTGGTAAGTCGTCGCTTATCAATGCATTAACTGGTACAGAGCGCAATATTGTTACCCCGATTGCCGGAACCACACGCGACCCCATCAATACCCGTTACCAAAAATTCGGACACGACTTTATTCTTGTTGACACCGCCGGATTGCGCAAGAAATCAAAGGTCTCGGAGAATATCGAGTTTTACTCGGTGCTCCGCTCGGTACGCGCAATTGAGGAGTCAGATGTCTGCATCCTTATGCTCGATGCCACGCAGGGTCTTGAATCTCAGGATATGAACGTTTTCCGTCTTATAAAAGACAACAACAAAGGTCTTGTGGTGGTGGTTAACAAGTGGGATCTTATTGAAAAAAACGATGAAAACACCACAAAAAAATACGAAGCATATATTAAAAAAGGTCTCGAACCGTTTGACGATATTCCTGTGATTTTCACCTCGGCCGTTACTAAACAGCGCATTCTTAAAGCAATGGAGGCGGCAATGAGGGTTTACGAAAACCGCACCCGCAAGATTTCAACATCGCAACTCAATAAGTGCATTCAGCAATATGTGGAGGAGACTCCTCCGCCGTCTTGGAAAGGCAAGTTTATAAAGGTGAAATACGCCACTCAGCTGCCTACGTATTACCCAACATTCGCGCTTTTCTGCAACCTTCCGCAGTATATCCGCGACCCCTACAAACGTTACATCGAGAACCGTTTGCGCAAGGATTTCGACTTCTGCGGTGTGCCTATCAAAGTATTTTTCCGTAAAAAATAATTATAAGTATGCGTAACATTATATCTAAAATATCGGTAGCCGCCTTGTTGCTCGCAGGTATTTGTTCTTGCGAAAAAATGGAATCTTACAGTTATATTCCCGAGGTAAGGTTTGTGAAAGTGTATATTGCCGACACTACCGACAAACTGAAAAACAAGGTTAAACACCAGCTTTTGTATTTTGATGTAATCGACGGCGATGGCAATCTTGGTCTCAACAAGGAGGATACTTTGGATGTTTTCAACAAGGACAGCCTTTATTACCACAATCTATTTATTTCCGTGTATGCCAAAGACAGCAGCAGCGTGATTTATCCGCTTGTGGAGCTCAACGACAACCTCAAATACCGCATTCCCTACAACGAGCCGGTGGGACAAAACAAGTATCTCAAGGCCGAAATCAAGGTGTCAATTGACATTCCGCTTTCGTATGTAACGTTCGACACAATACGTTATGAGTTTTACGTTTACGACCGCAACCTCAACAAAAGCAACATTTATGAAACCTGCGACATACCGCTCAAAGTTCACGGCACAGTGTATGCCGACGGAACGGTGAAAAAAGTTAAAGAAAAAGACGAATAAAACACAACATTAAATACAACAAAGATGAACAAAAGTCCTTTACAGATTGCACGTGCGGCATATCAGCCCAAAGTGCCGGCATCTATCCAAGGTGCTACTAAATTAGTAGAAGGCAAGGCAACCGAATCTGTTGCCG
>JAFYFR010000067.1 GCA_017543645.1 Bacteroidales bacterium | reverse complement strand
TTTTCTTCAACCGCAAATCAAAAAACGTGTAAGGATATTCAGCAGAAACAGGCTCAGGGCGAGGCTGCACATTGCCCGAAATATACAGCACATCTTGGATACTTTTGCCATTGTGCATCACGGTAATGCTTTTGGTAAAAGCCCCTGGACGGTCGCGCGGGTCGAAAGTTGCATCTACATAACCCTCCTGCCCAGGCATCACAGGCTCTTTGCTCCACGCCGGCGAAGTGCAGCCGCACGAGGTATAAACCTTAGATACCACCAAAGGCTTATCGCCAGTGTTTTTGTAGACAAATCGGTGAGTAACAGCGCCATCCAGTTCGCCAATGTTGCCAAAATTATGTTCCAATTCGGCAAATTCGGTCACAGGCTGAGCCGTTGCGGTTATAGAAATTGCCAACAAAAATGTTACTATATATATAAGGTGTGGTTTCATAGTTTTATCTGTATATTCATAATCATAATACTAATCCAAGCCGATATGGTAAATATCGATGGTATTATTAGAAAACGTTGGAACAATAAGAATGTTTTGTTCGGGCAGATACTCAAAGTCGGCAGCGTTAACATTTTCATGAGCAGAAACAAGCAGACGGCAATTGTTTGGAGTAACCGAATAGATATTACCCACAAAATCGGATGCCAAAAATGTAGTGTCGTTGTGGCGTTTAAGTCCGTCGGGAGTGAATGGAAGATTCGCAAAAATCTTTTTTCTGGCATTCAAGGGATTGACTAAAACAATACGGTTGGCAGCACCCATGGCAATATAGGCATCGGCAACGCAAAGCCCGTTGACACCCGCGCTCAGCGAATCACAAACAAAGGTAGAAATTGTTTGCTGGGAAATTCTGAACACTTTTCCGACTTTAGAATCTGAAACATAAACATTGTTGTCGGCATCGGCTGTAATGTCGTTGAGAAATTCCGCACCTTCCGGCTCAATAATATTAGTTAATTTCTGTTTTTCAACATCATACACAATCACACGGTCGATGTCGGCAATATAGAGGTGATTGTTGGCAACAACCATTCCTTTCGGTGCGTTAAGTCCATTAAGTTTAAGAGTATCAATAATATCGCCAGAAAACATCACTCTTGTAACATATCCAGAACCATCTTTTTCATCAGGCGTACCGTTGATGTTGGAAACATAGATATAATTGTCGCGGATATCAACCGTAACAGACTCTGGAACTTTGAAACCGCCTTTGGTATTAACCAATTGAACGCCTCTGAAATTCGACTCGTATTCCATTTCGGGAAAACTGTCTTGTTCTATCGGGTGATAATTACGTGTTTTGGTACGGCACGACTGCAAAACAACAGCAAATACTACTAACAATAGCACTAACGAAGGCTGCATTATAATTCTATTAATCTTCATTTTGTTGTACTAAATTTACAAAATAGTATACTAAAATAATGCCATAACATAATTTTTAGTGTATAAAAAAGCCGTTTTCGGGGGGGGATGAAAACGGCTCAAAAAATAACAATATGTAAAAAAAATATGAATAAAATAAAAAAATATGAATAAAAATAATCAAATTCTATTCAAACTTGTATTTTGTAATAAGAATCATAAATTGATTTTTCAAATCGGAGATAGTAGCGATAACCTCAGGCGGAACGCTTTCTTTGTTTCGACGCAAAAGTTGTTCAGCATCTTCCATCACAACCACATGACGTTCAAGGTTGTGGACAAATTCAGCCATGATTTTCATACGAGTGCGCTCAAGGTTGCGGTCGGCATTTTGAAGAGCCTTCGATTGCAGTTTATCTTTTTCCTGCAGTTCGCGGTTCTGTTCAAGAATTGCAGCCTGTTGTATTTCAAGTTCTTTGTGCAGTTTGTTGAGTTCTTCCACCTTCTCTTGAAGTTCTTTTTCCTGCGCCTTGGATTTTTCTATTGCGCTAATAAGGTTGCTTTCGTTGTCGTGGAGCTTTTGGTTCGCCTCATTGAGTTCCTCCTGCTGTTGAGCCATCGCCTGCTGTGCGCTCTGGAGTTCTTCGAGGTTGTGCCGCATCTCCTCTTCCTGAGTAGCCATCTTGTCGGCCTGAACTTTAAGTTCGATTTCCTGCTTTTTGCTTGCAGTAATGTCGGTGGCCATATTGAGAATCTTGTAGGGGAAACCATCGCTGTCGATAATTGGCGTAAACACCTGATGGAGCCAGTGTTCCTCGCCGCCGGTTACGTACTTATCGGTACGTTTTACCACCTCGCCGTCGCGAACGCGGTTCCAAAAGTCGGCATCTTGCAGCGAATACTCCTCGGTAGAGTCGCGGAACTCGTCCAAAGTGCGTCCCACAGCCTGCTCGCGTTGGAGGTTCATAGTTTTGCAGAATGCCTCGTTAACGCTTGTGATATTGCCGGTTAGGTCGTACTCAATAACAAGCGACGAACTGTTGACGGCGTTGAGAATACTCTGCATCTCAGCTTCCTTGCGGGCTGATTCTTCCTGAGTGGCTTGAAGTTCTTCGAGGTTTTGACGCATTTCCTCCTCTTGCGAAGCCATTTCCTCGGCTTGCTGTTGCGACTGTGCGAGGAGTTCTGCTGTCCTCTGGTTGATTTTGGCAATAGAGAGTGTGGAGGCGATTGATTCCGAAACCTTCTCCACAAAGTCAATTTCGTGTTTCTCCATCTTCTTAAACGATGCTATCTCCATTACACCAAAAATCTGTTCTTCAACCTTTAACGGCATAATCAACAAGCAGTTGGGGTTAGCCCCACCCAAGCCCGATGTAATCGAAAGATAGTCGTTTGGAAGGTCGGTCAGATAGACATACGATTTTTCAATAGCACAAGTACCAATCAAGCCTTCGCCAAGATAGATTTTCTTTTTCTTCTTGCGCTCTTGGTTGTAGGCATATGAGGATACGAGTTCGAGGTAAACGTCGTTTTTATTGTTGTCGTTGTAGAGAAAAAGACCTCCTTGGTTAGCGTCTAAAAAGTGAATAAGATTTTTTAGAACGTTATTGGCAAGGTCGTTGATATTGCTTGTGCTCTGACGCAGAATTTCAGAGAATTGTGTGAGACCCTCGTTAGCCCACTTACGCAGGCTGTCCTCACGCTGACGTTTTTCGTCTTCCTGTTGCGATTTATAAAGGTTGCTACGCATCTCCAAGAGTGAGTTACCGAGCAAGTCGTTTTCGCTGAGCGGTTTAAATTCGGTATCCAAGTTGCCGCTACCGATGCTGCTTGCAAACTGAGTAGTTTCTTTTAAGCCGTGGGCAAATGTGTTGAGCTCCACTGCCATATCGGCAAGTTCGTCGTTGGTGTTGCACTTGATTTCCTCATCGGGAATAATACCTTTGCTAAGCGCGTTAACGTATCCGCTGATTTTAGAAATTGCCGAAGTAATCTTGTTAGAAAATTTGGCAATTGCCACAGCCAAAGCCAAGATAATCAGTATAGCAATTATAATAAGTAACAATCTTGTGGTAGAGGCTGTCTGCTCTTTTTGTTCCGAAATCTTGGCGAGCATGGAGTCGATGTCGTCGAGTTTAGATTTTTCTACCTGAAGGTCGAACAAAAGACCCTCCTCACGGTTGAAACCTATCTCCTTGTCGATTTTTACAAGCGAAGTAAAGAAACGTTTGAAATCGTTGACAGGTTTTAGCTTCTCGGGGTTGGTTTTAGCCTTGGCTCTTGTGGGTGGCGCAACAACCCGAACAGAGTCGGTGCTTGACGAATCACGCACAACAATCGGTTCAGCCTCAACCCCCGCATTGACGATATTCTGAGTGTAGATTGTTACAAAATCGTTGAAATAAGTGGCGTCCTTTCGGTTGAGATACTGCACCTCCATCTCCTTGAGCGACGATAGTATAGGCAATGGCAAAGATTTCTGAGCCACTGCGCTTTCGTAACTGCGCTCAATCTCGCCAATAATACCTGTCGTATAAGAGCCCCGTTTGTAAAACTTTGACGCAACAAGCCGCAACAGGTCGCCGTAGCTGCTCGCGTTTTCCTTGAGCATATAGATATTGTTGTTGAGGTCGAGCGACGTAGTGGTGGGCAAGTTGAGCAGCTCGTCGAAATTCTTGTTGATCTGTTTTTCCTCAAGCTCAAATTTACGGAGATACTCGTTGTCTGTTGTCTTGAAAAATGTATTGTCGGTGGGGTAGTAAAGCAGGAACGACTGCTCGTACTCTTTGAGTTTAAGGTATTCGAGCTTAAGTGTAAGCACTTTCTGCTCGTAATCTTCGTAGGTCTTGTTTCTTGTAAGCAGCACTACAAATATTACCGACACAATGATAAACGGCAACAGCGTGATTATCAAGAATAACCTAAACTTCGACTTTATGGAGAGTTTAAACTTTTTCATATATTTCTACTTATATTATCTTGGCCATCAATAATGTAAAATATAGGCTACTAAAATTATAAAAATTCAATAAAATGTCAAAATTTTTTTTTACAAAAAATTTTTTTTCGTAAAAAACTGTAATACAACACAATAAACGGTCATTTCAGTTATAATCCTTTGCCGATTAATGTTTTTCGGGAAAAAAAGATTACTTTTGCCTCGTTTTTTGTTTGCTATTGATTGCAAATATACAAATATAGTACCGAATATAAAAATTTTCTGCGTTATTAAAATGAGCAATATTTTATACCCGTTGAAATTCACGCCGGTCTACAAGACCAAGATATGGGGCGGAAACAGGTTTGAAAAACTATTCAACCGCAAGAATACACCACGGCACTGTGGCGAAAGCTGGGAAATCAGCGATGTGGAAGGCAGCGTGTCGGTGGTGAGCAACGGTGTTCTCAAAGGAAACTCGCTCGAGGAGCTTCTGGAAATATTCATGGGCGACCTTGTGGGCGATTCGGTGTATGAGGTGTTCGGCAACAGATTCCCTTTGCTCGTAAAATTTATCGATGCTGCGGACGACCTTTCGGTACAGGTACATCCGGACGACGATATTGCTTTCGAAAGGCACAACCTGCAAGGAAAAACCGAAATGTGGTACGTGATGGACGGCGACAAGGATTCGGAGCTTATCTGCGGTTTCAACCGTGAATTAAAAAAAGACGAATACATCAAAGCCGTTGACAATCATTCTATTAAAGACCTACTTAATTATGTGGGCGCAAAAAAAGGCGATGTGTTTTTTATTCCTTCGGGATGCGTCCATGCTGTTGGCAAAGGTTTGCTTCTAATGGAAATTCAGCAGACAAGCGACGTAACTTACCGAATTTTCGACTACAACCGCAAAGACGAAAACGGAAACCTCCGCGAACTCCACACCGACCTTGCCGCCGATGCTCTCGATTTCAATTATTTCAACAACAAAAAAATCGACTACACTCCTCAAAAAAACGCTCCTGTCAATGTTATCGACTGCAAATACTTTACTACCAACGTGTTTGCTTTGGACATACCAGTAGAGCGCGACTTTCCCGAAATCGACTCCTTTATAATATATATATGTGTGGAGGGACGATGCCGGATTGAGTACGGCGACCTCGGCGAAAGCGTGGAGATAACATTCGGCGAAACTGTACTTGTGCCGGCGGCTATCAAAAACCTCAGATTCTATCCCGACGGCAACACCAGGCTGATAGAGGCATACATTAAGGAGAATAACCATATCTAACACCGACACCATGTCTGCAAGCCACTCCTCCACCCTATTCGCACAACTGAACATCTGCGTTGTGATGCCCACTTACCGCAATGCGCAGTTTCTCGACGAGGTGATTGGTAGCGTATTAGAAGTTACAGACAATCTGATAGTAGTAAACGACGGGTCGCCCGACAACACAGCCGAGGTGCTGAGCCGTTACCAAGACAGGATCACCGTTGTAACCCATCAGCAGAACAAGGGGAAGGGCAACGCGTTGATTACAGGATTCAAAACCGCCAAACAGAAGGGATTCCGATACGCCATAACAATGGATTCCGACAATCAGCACAAAGCCAGCGACCTACACCTGTTTGCCGAAGAAATTGAGCGGCATCCCGACTCAATAATTGTTGGAGCGAGAAGCTTGGCAGGCAAGGAGATAAAACAGAGCAGCAGTTTTGCCAACAAATTTTCTAATTTCTGGTTTGCAGTGCATACGCTCCACCGGCTGAAAGATACTCAGACAGGTTTCAGGCTCTACACTGTTGACAAAATAGCGGGAATGTACATTTTTTCGTCGAAATACGAAGCCGAACTTGAAATGCTTGTACGCTCGGTATGGAAGGGGGTGGAGGTACGAAGCGTAGACATCAACGTATTCTATCCACCTAAAAACGAACGAGTTTCAAGTTTTCGTCCATATCGCGACTTTACACGTATCAGTATTTTAAATACTATTTTTACCTTTGTGGCACTTTTTTACGGTTATCCGTCGATGCTTGTACATTATATCGCAAAGAAATTTAAGTGCCGATGCTTGTAAAATTTTTTATAAGACTATATAGCTGGTTGTCGCTCCGCAAAAAACTTATGACGTTGATGCTCTTGGTTTTATGCGCGGCAGTGATGTATTGTGCATTGCAGATAGATTTCAAGGAGGACATCTCGGACTTTCTACCCAAGAAGAGCAACTACTCAAAAGTTTCAAAATTTGTTCAGAACGCCGCAGGCAACTCGCGGATTTTCATATTCTTCGCGCCAAAAGACACCGTTTTCGACCAAGATTTAGTGGCAAAACGGATGGAAGGATTTGTCAATTATGTTAAGCGGAACGATGAATCTAAGCTGTTTAACAACCTCACTTCTCATGCCGACGAAAGCACCATCGCCCGGATGTCAAAATTTGTACAGAGCAACATCCCGCTCTTTATCAACGAGAACGACTACCTTTTTGCCGTGGATTCGTGCCTGACCGCAGAGCATATCTCCAAGGCATTTGAAACCGACAAGACAATACTACAGTCGCCCGTGCCGGGGTATATTAAAAATGTGGTAGCCACCGACCCGCTTGGATTGTTTGTACGCACGCTCAACAACTTAAAAAATTTCAAACCCGCCGGAAACTACTCTGTTACCAACGGACACATCTTTGAGCCCGAAATGCACCGGGGAATAGTGTTTTACGACTCGCCTGCAGGAATGAGCGAAAGCAATATCAACGCAAAGATTGTCGGCATATTAAGCCAAGCCGTCACCGAATTTGAAAAAGACAACAACGATATAGAAATAACACTTTTTGGTCCGCCGGTGATAGCGGTATGCAATGCTTCACAAATCAAACGCGATTCGCTGCTAACGTCGGCATTCTCAATTGTTCTGATTCTTGTGATACTTTGGTTTTCTATCAAAAACATTAGAAATCTCTTAGTAATGGGATTTACACTAACATTCGGATTTGCGGCGGCAGCCGCGGCAGCATGGATTTGTTTTGGCGAAATTTCGATTATAGCATTAGGAATCAGCGCAGTATTCACCGGCATCGCAGCCAACTATCCCTTGCACTTTATCACTCACCTATACCACTGCAGCAACATGAAACAAAATCTACAAGAGATTGTTTCACCGCTTGTTACAGGTAACATCACCACCGTGGCGGCGTTTTTGGCGTTGATGTTCGCCGATTCGCCTGCGCTAAGGGACTTGGGTTTTGTGGGCGGCGTGCTGCTGACGGCAAGCATACTGTTTACACTTGTGTTTGCGCCGCATTTGGTCAAAAAAGTTGACATCAAACCTCACACAAACAAATCGTGGATTAATGTCAACTTTGATTTCCTACAAAAAAAATATGTGATAATTCCGGTGCTTGTGATAACTCCTATACTGATTTGGCTCGGCACAAAAACCGAATTTGACGGCAACATGAGCAATCTCAACTATATGACACCACCGCTCAAAGCCGAGGCTCAGCACACTTTTGGCATGATGAATAGCGACAGCGCGGTGTCGGTATACGTTGTAACAACAGGAAAGACTATAAATCAAGCCCTTGAAAACTACGAAAAAGCCATGCCTGTGGCGGATTCGCTTTTGAGGCAAAATACGATAAGCAAAATATCGGGCATAGGGCAGTTTATCCCTTCCGAAAAGCTTCAAAAAGAGAGAATCAACAGATGGAACTCTTTTACAGCACATTACCGCGATTCTATCACAAACATAATCGACAAAGAATCCACCAATCACAAAATCTCCAAAAACTCGTTCCGATTGGCTCACAAACTGCTTACCGACACTTTTGAGGCAAAACCATATAGTTTTTTCAACGAAATTGTACAATCTGGGGCAGGCGGATACATCACGATAGACTCGTCGGAAGCCGCCGTGGTGACTATCCTCCGCGCAAAACCCGAAATAGCAGAAGCTGCCGCCGAATGTTTCAACCACTTAGGCGACGACATTACAGCATACGACGAAAAAATTGTTTCGCGCACATTAACATCCTCTCTTTCCGACAATTTTAATTTTGTCCTTTTTTCGGCAGGCTTCATAGTGTTTGTTTTCCTGACAATCTCGTTCGGAAGGGCGGAACTGAGTGTAATTTCGTTTATTCCATTGACTGTAAGCTGGTTTTGGATTCTTGGAATTATGTACCTATTCGGCATCAATTTCAACATCGTCAACATCATACTCGCCACGTTTATCTTCGGACAAGGCGACGACTACACAGTTTTCATCACCGAAGGACTTATTTACGAACATTCGCGCGGCAAAAAGGTGCTCGCATCGTTCAAAAACAGCGTGGCAATATCGTCGCTGATAATGTTTGTGGGCATAGGTTCGCTGATTTTTGCACAGCACCCGGCCATGAAAAGCCTTGGCGTGGTGGTAGTTATAGGAATGTTTTCGGTGGTGGCGGCGGCATATATCTTTCCACCGCTGCTCTATAGTTTCTTGGTTAAGGAGCGCAACGGCAACCTACGACAGTTTCCTTACACATTCCGCAGTCTTTTCGGTTCGCTGTGTTACTTTATCAAGTTTTTGATTATATGCTTGTTAATGCGCATCTACACGCTCTTTGTCCGCAACCGCACAAAACTACACAACAAGATGTACCGCTATGTGCAGATGATTTACCACGCTCCGAGGGTAAAGTTTGAAGTGATAAACCGCAGCGGCGAGAATTTTGAAAAACCCGCGCTCATAATTGCCAACCACCAAAGCAGTTTCGACATTTTGGCAATCAAAAGCCTATCGCCCAAAATACTATTTCTGACCAACGACAGCCAGCAACGCAATATTTTCTATGGCAACCTGCTCAAAAAGGCCGACTTCTATCCGTCGTCGCTCGGTTACGATATTCTCGCAGAAAAATTCAAACCGCTTGTCAGCGAGGGCTTTTCAATCGTCGTCTTTCCCGAAGGGACGCGCTCTGAGGACGGCAGAATCCACCGTTTTCATCAAGGAGCGTTCTACCTTGCACAAAAACTCGGTCTCGACATTGTGCCGTTGGTGCTGCACGGCTTCGAAAACGTTTTCAAAAAAGGGGATATAATCATGCGCCCGGGGAAAATGCACTTAGAAATATGCCAAAGGGCTACTTCCGACTGTCCGCTCTTTGGCACTAACAATCTCGAGACTGCCAAGAATTTCCGTCATTATATCCTTGACAATATGCAGCATATACGTCGTGAATTTGAAAAAACAGAGTATTTTCTCCCGTTAGTAATGCACAACTATATTTACAAAGGCAGCGAAATAATGCTTGCCGTAAAAAACGAGCTGAAACAGGATCACACTTTCATCGACAGCTTCCAAGGCGAGAAAAAGGAGTTTGCAAATTGCGGCTACGGCGCGGTGGCTCTGCTCTTCGCACTCGTAAACCCAGATGTGGAAGTTACCGCTACCGACTCAGACCCCGACAAAATCCTTGTGGCAAGAAACTGCGTTTCTGTTCCGCCAAACCTCAAATACCACACACTGTGAAACTGATAATTAGTATACTGGTTCTGCTTTTGGCATCGCAATCGCTCTTGGCTCAGAAAGTTGTAAAACTTTGGGGCGACAATCCCGACGACTACCGCAAAAAAGCGGTAAACCTTTACTACTACGCTCCCGAAAAATCCAACGGCAAAGCAATAATATTTTGTCCCGGCGGCAGCTACTGCTATCTGTCAATGTTTTACGAAGGGCACAATCCCGCACGGTATTTTGCCACATTGGGATATTCGTCGTTTGTACTCGAATACCGCAGGGGCATGAAAGGAAACCGTTATCCATCGCAAATATCTGATTTGCAAAAGGCAATGGTACACATCAGGACAAATGCCGAAACATACAACGTAAAAGAGGGGAAGCTCGCCGTCTGCGGTTTCTCGGCTGGCGGACATCTTGTGGGCACATCGGGCGTATACTGGCAAAAAAACTATGTTGATATTCCCAAAGGATATGATAATCAGATAGTCCGTCCCGACGCTGTGGCGATGATATATCCCGTGGTAAGCATGCAAGACAGCATCGCCCACCGCAAATCGCGCCGCAACCTCCTTGGGCAGGGCTATTCCAAAGCCATAAAAGACAGCATGAGCCTCGAACTCAACGTCCACCCGCAAATGCCGCCCGTACTCGTGCTTGCCTGCGAGGACGATCCCATTGTTGACTACCACAACGCCGTGGAAATGAACCGTGCGCTTGAAGCCCAAGGCGTTACGCACCGTTTTCTGTTACACAAAACCGGAGGACATGGTTTTGGCATCTCGCCCGAAAAAATCAAATCAGACGACAAGTCGGCGGCACAATGGCACCGGGAGTTTATCAAAATGTTAGAAGAAACAGGATTCTGACATCGCAATCATAGCTTGATGTTGCATCCGATAGCCGAATGGTCAGAAAGATACTCGTCGTAAGTTTTGAACCCTCGCGATGTTATTTGCGGAGAATGAAGGATATAGTCGATTCTGAATTTCAAAAATTTCAAAGTGATAGTAGTACCGAAGCCCTTGCCGCCCTGACAAAAAGCATCTTTGAGCCCGCCCTTCACTTTCTGATAGCAATACGAAACGGGAGGATCGTTGAAATCGCCGCATACCACCACAGGATACGGCGACGCCTTAATCATAGAGTCTATCACAGACGCCTGCCTGCAACGGTCCGAATACGCTCCGCTGATTTTCTGATAGATATTCTTAAAGCCCGAAATATTCTTTCGGTTGTTCTTATGGTCGAGGCTGTCAAGAAAATCATAATCGTCGTAACCCAAGTGGATGGATTTAAGATGGATATTAAAAATCCTGACCTTTTTGCCATAAACATCGGCATCAACCGTTATGCCGTTGATATTGTTCTGGTCGTCGATGATGTAGCGGCGGTTGTCAATCTTAAACCGCGAGAAAATCACATAGCCCTTGTCGGTATGCAGCCAATGTTCGTCGGCATCGTAATCGCGCACTACGTATGGCGTAGAGAGTATGTCCTTGATAATTGTCTGGTTGTTGACACTATCCGAATAGCGTGTATAAAACTCCTGAAAACATACAATGTCGGGCGATTCGTACTTGATAAAATCAAAAATCTGCTGCTTGATGTCGTTCTTGCCCTTGATCCAATTGTAACGGTCTAACAGCCTGACATTAAACGACATTATATTAACCGACGAATCGTCCATATTCTTGTAGTTGGCATTGTCGGCATAGACCATGGGATTTATCTGCACAGTATCCTTGATAAAACCGAATCCTATCAGCACCGTAACAGCCAGCACGATAGCGCCCTTGCGTTTCAATACGCCCAGAACTATTGCGCAAAGTATGTCTACCACAAGCAGATACGGATAGCCCATGCCTACAAACTGCGGAAACTTTATAAAGTCGGGACTTATAAACGTGGCAGAATACGCTGTCAATGTAACAATCACCAACAAAGCCGTAATATAACTCTTAATCCGGCTAAGGATTCTTATCACAATATTCCGCTGATGTTTTGCCTCGGCTACCATTTTTGCTCACTAAAAAATCTCTTCAAACTTAGGAATCTCCACCAAGGGTTTGTCCTTGTCGAGACTGAAATATAGATATGTGATTTTTTTGCCCTCGCTTAGGAATCCCTGCTCGTAATAAGTTTGGAAACTCTTGGCATATCCCTCGTAGTCAGACGCGTACAAATCGTCGGTGGCAAACACAGGCTCTATTCCGTTGGCTTTGAGCAGGGCCTTGGTATAAAAATGCAAAAGGCGGCTGTCGGTCTTGAGGTGGACTGTCGCGCCGTTGACACACATATTGCGGTAGAGATTAAGAAAATACGCCGACGTAAGACGCTTGTTCTGCTTTTTGGGCTGCGGGTCGGGAAACGTTATCCATATCTCCGAAACCTCGTCCTCTGCAAAAAAGTTGTTAATCATGT
>JAFYFR010000010.1 GCA_017543645.1 Bacteroidales bacterium | reverse complement strand
ATCGGATTATGAATGTGAGAAATTAAAAGATACTATTCAATATTTTATTATAAATAAAGACACTCTTAGTAAATATGGTCTTAAATATACACTTGAAACTTATAATATTTTGCTTCGATATAGTATGACTGGCGCAGATTTCGGTATGCTTGAATACTCCATCCCTTATCCGCCTACTCCTTCAATGCAAAATATGAAAATGTATCCATCATACGAGGAGATTATTTCTTCCCCAAAATGATGTCCTCCCCTCTTCAAAAAAAACTTATCAACATATAGCGCACATCCCAAAGATTTTGTTATCTTTGTAAGGTCTGTTTTTAACAGGCGGGCTGTTGACATTTAACTGTTACACAACTGTAATATTTAATAATTTACACTAAAAACTTAAAAAAATGAAGAACAAAATTCTAATTTTCACCCTCCTCTTTTTGCTTGCCGGCGTAATGTTTTCGTCATGCCAAAAAGAAGACAATTTGACAGTAAAGCCGATCTACACATACGGCATCACAAAGTCGGAGTTTTCTTCGGTAACCACGTCAAAAGATACCGATGCGCCAAACTTGGCAACCGAACTTGGCAGTATTTACGATGCCTTTACGGAAGCTTTCAAAACATCACTTGGCGTAACACCCATGAGCTACACTTTTGAGTACAACGGCGGCAAAGACAAAGTTATCGAGGCATGCCACAACGCCGAGGAGACCCTCAAAGCCAAGGCTTTTCATGGTAGTTACACCCTTGAAGTAACCATAGTTGGCGGCGACGTAATCTTCACATGGAACAGCCCCAATTCGGAGAATTCCGAACCCGAGCCTCCCGTGGAAAAACTACCCGAATACACACTCATATTCTACGGATTCGGCGGCGACTGCGGCGACCAGTACCTTTTAAAAAACATCTCCGACATGTACGATGCCCTCGAAGGCAATGAAAAGAAGATTAAGGCAGTAGTCCAGTGCAAGTTATCTCCTACAGAATCGTTGCTTGACGAAGAAAACAGAAAGTGGATCGACATTGCGGCCAAAGAAGCCGGCATTTCGGCTGACGAATGGGCGCAGAAATACGGACTTAAAACATTCCGCACTATAGTGAACCCCGCCGACGACTTTGGGGAAATCATATTCAAAAACCTCGACAACTACCTCATCGACGACGAAAACCTGAACATCGGCCAACCGCAGAACCTCACCGACTACATAAAATGGGCAGTGGAACAGGCTCCTGCCAAGAAATACATACTTGCCATAGGAAGCCACGGAGGAGGTTACGTTCCCAACGACGACGCACCTAAGAAAAACAACTCGCTTACCAAGGGACTATTCTACGACTCGGGCAACAACGATGAGCATCTGACCATAACCACCCTCACAAGCGCACTCCGCGAAACAGGAATAAAGTTTGAGGCGTTTTTCATGAACTGCTGCCTGATGAACACCATAGAGTATCAGTTCGAGCTGAAAGACCTCACCAACTACCTCGCCCTCTCCACTTTTACAATGCCCATTTACGGCGGCAATTACGAAGCCCTCATTAACGGCCTTGCCCACAGCGATATAGAAGCCGCGCTCTCCTTGTTCTGCGACGGATCGCTCTCAGTCTGGGACGAAACAAATCCGGGAGAATACCCCTACTCCGATATGACCATCACCCGCACATCCAGTTTGGACGCTTTCGGTGCTTTATGGAAGGAGTTCACCGACCGTCTGATAAAAGCCTACACCGAAGGCGGCGAAAAGGTGAAGTCCGCCATCGACGAAGCTACCGAGGAAGGATCTTTCAAAATCGACAACGGAAACCCATCATACACACTCACCAACTACGCCGCCGCCTTAATGGATGCAGCCCCGACATACTTCGACGATGCATTCGTAAAACAACTCGAACAGTCGTTTGAAAACTGTATTGTCCACAACTCTTCGAGCGCACCGCTAAGGGAAGCCGACTGGGACATTTCATGCAGCATATTGGTAGGCTGCCAAAACCATTACAGAACATACACGTGGCTCAACCCCGTAGAGGCTGCCGAAGCCGGAATACCGGGCATTGAAGAGTTCAACGGTTGGGCAATGTACTCCTACGTGGAATACAACGCCGATGGAACAGCAGCGCAATACGACAACGAAGGCAACCTGTTAGCCTCGGGATATTGGCGTTCGAAATCCAACTTTGAAGAGACCTACAAGCAGCTGGCGTTTGATAAAGCCACAGGCTGGAGCCGTTGGATAGCCGTCAACGAAGCCGAGCCGGTGCCTTTCAGCCCGGCAACCATGGAGTTTGACATCCACGACGACGGATTCGAGCTTCCAAAAGAGTAAAACCGCACAGATTCCCAAATAAATCTTCATTTTTTTGTTTTTTCCATTTTTTATCATACCTTTGTCGTTACTACAAAGAAATCACAGACCCCGTTACAGCGGTCTGGACACAAGGAAAAACAAAAAAATGAAGATTAGGTTTGTTGTGCTCGGACGCACCGTGGAAAAGTATCTCGTGGATGCGTGCGCCGAATACGAAAAAAGGATAAAAAAATATATTCCTTTTGAATATGTTGTTATTAAAGACCTGAAAAACACCGCCAATATGCCTTTTGACACCATTAAGCAAAAGGAGGCGGAAATGCTCAGGCCATATCTTGCTATGCCCTCTATCCGCATTTTGTTGGATGAGCATGGCAAAGAATTTACCTCGGTAGCTTTTTCGGATTATATCAATAAAAAAATATCGCTTCAAAACCGCGACATCACATTTATTATAGGTGGTCCGTACGGTTTTGACAACGAGGTGTACGCCAATTCCGACGAAAAAATCTCGCTATCTAAGATGACCTTTTCGCATCAGATGGTGCGCCTGATTTTTATGGAGCAGCTATACCGTGCATTTACCATTATTAACAACGAACCTTACCATCACGAATAAATTTTTACAACCGTAATTTGTTGGCAAGGCATTTGTTAATACAAACTTTGAAACACAGAAACAACAGAGAGTAAAGTGAAAGAGAAGTTTTTTAAAATACAGTTTTTAATTTACGCCATAATACTGTTTGCGGGTGCATCGGTGTTGGAATCGTATCTAAGCGGATTGAAATCGTATGATATTGATACCGACCGTATTACACGCGCTTTGCATGTCAAGGAGAGCCGCACCGACAGCCTTATTGCCAAAGTACGCTCCCTTGTGGAGTCAGGCGACTTAATTAAACAAAACTCTATTTACGTTATCCAAAACCAACTCGGAAACATTGAGGACGAGGGCATTACATTGTTTGTCTACGAAAACGACACACTGCGCTACTGGAGCGACAACAAGACTCCCGTAACTACCTTATACTCACAGTCAAGCATCAACAACCGCATTGTTAGGCTCAGCAACGGCTGGTACGAGGTGCGCACCGTGGTCAAGGACAAATGCATTTATGCGGGTCTCATCCTGCTCAAAAACGAGTACAACATTCAAAACAAGTACCTCTGCAAAGAGTTCACCTCTGATTTTCAGCTAAGTCCCACGTTCAAGCTCTCCCCTATCACCATTTCGTTCGGATTCGACATTCAGGACAAGGAAGGAAAATACATTTTTTCGGTTGTGCCGCTCAACGAGGTAGACCACGACCTTGTGAATTTCACATTCGTTGGAATACTGTTTCTGCTGAGCCTCGTGTCGCTGTTGATTTTCTTGATGCAGTATATAGGAAGGCTCACCCAGAGCAAAGGCAACTCGTGGAAAATCAGCGCAATAATATTCACCACAATAGTTTTGCGCATTGCCACCATCATCACTAAGGCACCGCCAAACGTCTATTCGCTCGACTTTTTCGACCCTGACTATTTCCACGGCGGATTTTTCTTCCCAAGTTTCGGCGACTTCCTCATCAACGCCATTCTGATGCTGTTCGGAGTGATAGCGTTGTTCAAACTTACAGATTATATCAAGCTGAAAGAAAAAATTCGCTCGTGGATGAGTGTAACACAGGCGTTGTTTTTCGCATCGGTTGCCGGCGTGGGCCTGTACTTTACCCAGAAGCTGTATTTCACACTCGAATCGTTGATAGCCGACTCAAAAATACTGTTCCAGCTCAACAATGTTACGCAGCTCGATTTGTTCAGCTATACGGGGATAGGCATTTTTGCGCTGATATTCGCGTCGTTGATATACTTTATGGTAAAAACCACGTCATACGCCGACCTCAGCAGCAAGACAAAGCTCCGCAACACGCTGCTCTCGGTTGCCATTGCTGGAATCTCCGTGGCGGCACTGTTCTACTTACACATATTTCTCAGTATCACAATCATTTACATCACCGCAATAGTTATTGCCTCATGCCTTATGCACTACGCCAGCGCGGAAAAGAGTATCTACAGGTATATGTTCATGATATTTTTGAGCGCGGTGCTATCGTCAATAGTGATAACGCACAACGCCAACAAAAAGCTCGAAAAGCATAGTCAGGAACAGGTGATGTATGTTGCCGACGAACACGACAAAATAGCCGAACAGCTTCTCCGCAACATTTCGGCAGAACTTTCGGGCGACGCTCTGCTTGCCGACTATGTGGCTGCCGACATCAAAAACGGAAACCGTGTGCAAGAATATCTCAAGCGGTGGCATTTCAACGGATATTGGAACAAGTACAACCTCTCGGTAAAAATCTACGAGGCAGCGCCGGGCGTTCCTTTTATCGAAATGCAGAACGAAAACGCCGAAACCATTGCACGCCACGGCAGCGATGTCTCCGGCACCGACTTCTATTTTGTCGACAATCCCGACGGAGGCATCAGCTACATCGGACAACCAAGGGTAATGGTCAACGGCACACCTTATTATATATGCATCAGGCTCGACAACAAACCTGTGCCGCAAGACCTCGGATATCCTGAACTACTGATGGACAAGAAGATAGCTTCGTCGCCAATAGAAAACTCTAACTATGCCAAATACCGCAACGGAAAGAAAACCAAGCAGAACGGCACGTTTAGCTACGACCTCAACGACAACATCTTTGCCGAGCAGCTACAAGAGAGCAACGACAGCATAGCCACTTTCACCTTCAACCAATATGTGCATACCATCTACAAAAACAAGTCGGACATTGTGGTTATCAGCCGCAAAAACACCGGAGTGACGGATTATGTAGTATCGTTTTCATATCTATTTGGTTTTTATACACTTATCGCGCTTGCATTCTTATTAGTAAAAGCTCTGTTAGAAAACCGCATGGCTGAATACAAAGAGCAGTTGAAGACAAGGATTGTAAGCTGGATGTTTGTGATTTTGGTAGGCGCGTTTGTAATCACTTGTTTAGCAATGGCTTATTTCACCAAGCAAAGATACCGTCAGAGTTCGAGCGAAGACATTCAGGAAAAAATGAAAAGCGTGTATATGCACATCGAGCAGGACTTTGGCGACTCGTCGTCGTTTGTATCGAAATGGAACCCCGAGCTTAACAACTCGTTAGACGAATACCTCACCCAGACAGCGCACGTTTTCTTCATCGACGTAAACATCTACGGCCCCGACGGAGAGCTCGACGGAAGTTCGCGTCCCGAAATTTTTAAGCAAGGACTGCTAAGCACCCAAATCAACAGCAACGCTCTCAACTCGCTTGTGCTCGACTCCAAAGCCAACTACATACAGGAGGAGACCATCGGCAAAATGAGCTACACTTCGGCGTACATTCCGTTCTACAACTCAAAGGACAAGCTCATGGGCTATATCAACCTGCCCTATTTCTCCAAACCCGACGTAATGAAAAACGAGATGTCTACCATCATGGTGTCGCTCATCAACCTCTTCGTGGTGCTCGGACTGCTCTGCATATTCATTGCGGTAATCATTTCCGAAAAAATCGTCAGTCCGATCAGGATGATTCAGAAAAAGATGGAGAAGGTGGAACTCGGCAAAAAGCACGAGAAAATCGACTACCGGCACAAGGACGAAATCGGCCAGCTCGTTTCGGAATACAACAACATGGTGGAAAAACTTGAGGAGAGTGCCGCCCTACTTGCCAAGAGCGAACGCGAAAGCGCATGGCGCGAAATGGCAAAGCAGATTGCCCACGAAATCAAAAACCCGCTCACGCCTATGAAACTGAGCATCCAGTTCCTCATGCGCAGCCATCAAAACCACGATGCCGACTTCGACGACAAACTCGAAAAGGTTTCTAATACCCTTATTCAACAGATAGATACCCTTTCGTCGATTGCCACAGGATTCTCTAACTTTGCCAAAATGCCCAAACCCGACGAAAGTCCGTTTAATGTGGTGGAGACCCTTTCAAATGTGGTTCAGCTATTTACCAACACCGAAAACATGGAGATAACATCCGATTTGGGCGGACATAGCAATATCACCATTGTGGCAGACAAAGAACAGATTTCGCGCGTGTTTGTTAACTTGATAAAAAACGCCACACAAGCCATTCCCGACGGTATAAATGGCAAAATCCACGTATCGCTCGAAGTGAAAGACGGCAAGGTAACAGTAAAAATCAAGGATAACGGCTGCGGAATCCCCGAAGAAATCAAAGGCAAGCTCTTTACCCCGAGCTTTACCACCAAGAGCAGCGGCAGCGGTCTCGGCCTTGCCATGTGCAAAAACATCATTATCAACGCCAAAGGCGACATCACCTTTGAGTCGGAAGTGGGCAAAGGCACCACGTTTATCGTTACCCTGCCGGTGAAAAAATAGTGCCTTATTAATTCTTTAACTCGGAATTATTATTTACTTTTGCGCAAATATCATAATCTACGCAAATGGAAAACCTTTCGGATAACCTTGAAAATAAGGAAATTATTATGGCGGCGATTACTGGCGAGGACAAACCGGGGCTTACATCGCGCCTTGCAGGAATTATAGCACAATACGGTGCCACAATCCTTGACATTGGACAGGCAGATATTCACAACTCGCTGTCGCTTGGCATAATGTTTATCAGCGACCAAAGCCAGTCGGGAAATATCTTAAAAGAGATGCTCTTTTCGTCGAGCGAAATGGGCGTGCAAGTAAGATTTTCGCCAGTGTCGATTGCCGAATACGAAAAATGGGTGTCGATGCAGGGCAAAAACCGCTATATTGTTACCCTACTCGGACGCAAAATTTCTGCCGCGTTGATTGCCGACGTGTCGAAAGTGCTTGCCGAACAAAGCCTTAATATCGATGCCATTACCCGTCTTACAGGACGTATTCCGTTAACCGACAATGGCGAACAGCATCTTACCCGCGCCTGTGTGGAGATGTCGGTGCGTGGTACGCCAAAGGATAAACCTCTGTTGCAGAGCGAGTTTATGCGTCTTTCGCGCGAACAAGGCTACGATATTTCGTTCCAAGAGGACAACCTTTACCGCCGAAACCGCCGTTTGGTATGTTTCGATATGGATTCTACATTGATTCAAACCGAAGTTATCGACGAACTCGCAATGCGTGCGGGCGTGGGCGACAAGGTAAAAGCCATCACCGAATCGGCTATGAGGGGCGAAATTGATTTTTGCGAAAGTTTCAAACGCCGTGTGTCGCTGCTCAAAGGCTTGGACGAAAGCGTAATGAAAGAGATTGCCGAAAACCTGCCTATTACCGAAGGCGCAGAACGCACTCTCAAAATTCTTAAACAATACGGCTACAAAATCGCCATCCTCTCCGGCGGTTTCAACTATTTTGGCAACTATCTAAAACAGAAGTTCAACCTCGATTTTGTGTACGCCAACGAACTCGAAATCGTTGATGGCAAACTCACTGGCAACTATGTGGGCGAAATTGTAGACGGAAAACGCAAAGCCGAACTTCTTAAACTTATTGCCCAAATCGAAAATCTTAATTTGCAGCAGGTTATTGCCGTTGGCGACGGTGCCAACGATCTTCCGATGCTCAACTGCGCCGGTCTCGGTATTGCCTTCCACGCCAAACCCAAAGTAAAGGAAAACGCCAAACAGTCGATTTCTTCAATCGGCATGGACGGCGTGCTGTATATGCTCGGCTTTAAGGATTCGTATATTGAGGAGAAAAAATAGGTGGATTTATTGTTGTAACTATTGCACAATTATGGCATATTTTTTATTTTTGCAAAAAAATAAAATCCACCCATGCCTACCCTACCCATATATAATATTATCTTAAAAGTAACTAATCCTTTACAGGGGGGGGGTAGAATACAATAATTTATTATCATCAGATTTGCCGCCGTAAGGTTTTTTGCACCATACGGCGCGGGGGCGTATTGTATCTCCGCAACAATAATTATCTTTTAAAAAAAATTACATAACCAAAAAAAAATAAATATGATTAGAAAAATTACACAAACAATTATAGCCGTTGTAATCGCCATATTTGCTACCTCAACGGCATGGGCTATGGAAGTAACATATAATATCATCCTGCCCGATAATAAGGATCTTGAACATGGTACGGTACATGCAGAAATTTCTTACAATGATGTAACGCAAGCCGCCGAAGGTCAATATGTTAATATCAAATACGAACCAAACGGAAATTACGAAGCCTACAACTGGTCAGTAACCACATCGGGAAAATCGGTAGAGCTTGATTGGTCTGAGAGAACTGCATGTAGCTTTACAATGCCAGCCGGAGATGTAACCGTAAACTTTGAAGAACGCGAATGGCATTATCGTGTCGAAACTGGTAAAACTCCTGACGCTATATCCATTACATCTGACAAAGACGCCTACCTGCCCAATGCGACAGTTACACTTACGGTAACTCCTCATACAAACATCATACTTGACAATTTGATGGCCTACTATAATAATAATCCGTATTTGAATAAAAAAGGAAAGTGGAATCCGCTTGACGACCCATACAACGTAGAGGTAGCACTCACCAAGGTTAGCGAAACACAATACACTTTCATTATGCCCGAACATGATGTCATGTTAGCATCATTCTACCACTACAAGGGCGCCTACGCTATCAACCTAAGCAACGGTCTGGAAGATTTCGTTAATGATATTTTTGTTATTCAAAATAATAAAGACGAAATACCCGCCACTGCCGCAAACAAGGGAGATGTAATAATTGTCAACACAAACGGTAGGTTTAAAGACCTGAAAATAACCACAGCGGACAATAAAGAGATAAACGTAACCAATGATTATAGGACTTACAAATTCGAAATGCCTGACGGAGCGGTTACCATCTCTGGAACCCCGCTGTATAGCCTATCCCTTTATCCTTATGAAAACGGGAAAGCAACAACTCTCAGCGTTGACGGAAAAGAATTGACTCCCGAGGAAACCGGCGAATATTTCCTGCCTGCCAATACCACCGTTACAGTAACCGCCGTACCTACCGGAAACAATGTGGCATCAGTTTCAATACACTATCCTGAGTCAGGGGAAAAAATAGAATGTCCACAAAAAACAGGAGAAGACAACACATACATTTTTACTACACGTGACGAAGGATTAAATCTCGAAGTAATTTTTGGTGCATCAAAAAAATTAACATTTGAGGCCAACGGAGGCTCAGGAACACAGAAAGAAATAACGATAGCAGAATATGGACGCGTTGAACTTCCCAAATGTACGTTTAAAGCCCCAGATAATATGAGTTTTGCCGGATGGTATTCTGAAACAGAAAATAAGATTTTTTCTCCCGGCTATATTGTTTATGTCTCCGGAGACTTAGAGTTCACTGCTGAATGGTTACCAACAGACAACAATAACGGGTTCGGTGTGATAACAAGAGGCAGTGGCGACGAAGAAAGGAAAACAGCCATTTTCGACGATTCAAAACCGAAAGTTGAAATAAGCTCGGAAACAAAAGTCAACAATGTACAGTTTACCCGTCAATTCAACTTCGAAACGATGAGCACAATCGTCTTTCCCTTTGATTATAGTTCTCATCTACCCTTCGTATTATACGAGTTTGCATCAGTCCGCTACGATAAGCAAAAAGGCAAATGGGTGGCAACGATATCACCCGTCGACGAAATAAAAGCCAACACGCCTTACCTTATCAAAACATACCAAAACGAACCTCTGATAATAGACGGTGGTAATGACGGTATCACCTTGACGCCCACCAAACAGGCAGAATATTCCGTAAAAGGCGGCGACTGGACATTCCACGCCACCTACGGAGCTAAAAAATGGAATGATGAAAACCTTACCACCCCCACCTACGGTTTTGCAGGCGTAGATGACGGCGGCATAAAGGCAGGCGACTTTGTCCGCGTAGCAGCCGGAGCAAGCATAGCCCCCATGCGCTGCTACCTTACCTACGAAGGATCTGACGAACGCTTTACCAAATCGGCTGCCGAACTCCCAGACGTTATTGAAGTAGTGATTGTAGACAAGGACGAAACTATCGACACCCCCGACGAAATTGTTACCCCGGTGGCTAAAACCGAAGCTCAGTCCGAGGCAAAAGTTTGGTCGTTTGACCGCACCATCTACATCGAGGCTCAGCCCGACACCGAATACACCATAATCGACCTTGGCGGACGCAAGCTAAAAACCGGCGTAACACAATCCACACGCGAGCAGATTACCCTCGCCCGCCGCACCAACGGTATTGTTATTGTTGTTATCAACGGCAAAGCGTTCAAAATCGGTTATTAAAATGCATAATCAATTTGTAATTTAAAGTTTTTAAATATTTATAATACACATGGAAAACACAGAAAAAGAAACATACGTAAAACCTGAATTTCAGGTAATTGACATTGATTTTGAAGCTCCGTTGTTGGTTGACAGCGGAAAGCCAAAACCATACGACAAAAGCTTGGGTTAATTTTATTCAACACCTATCGCATAACAGCAGAGGCGCAATTATCCGCGCCTCTGCTTTTTTGTACCGAGGCATAATGTTTTTATCAAAATAAATCATACCTTTACGCCGAAAAAAAAAACGCATACTATGACAGAGCAAGATATTTTATCAGTATTAAAAAACATTACCAACCCGCAGAACCACAAGGATATAGTGGAGTCGGGTATTGTAGACCGTGTGGCTATTACACAAAACGGTGTGGAGGTTTATCTTAAAATAAACCACGCCGTTAAGCCGCTTCAAAACTCTTTTCGCAAGGCTATTCGTCAGGTGATTCAAAACCAACTCAACCCCGAAATCAATGTGGAAACCTACGTGGAGGAGGATACTCCTCAGCCTGCCGAAAAAACCGTCCCGCTCAAAGATGTTAAAAACATCATAGCCGTATCGTCGGGCAAGGGTGGGGTAGGCAAGAGCACCGTTACCGCAAACCTCGCTGCCGCACTTGCCAAGCAAGGCTACAAAGTGGGATTAATCGATGCCGACGTGTTTGGTCCATCTATTCCCAAAATGTTTGGAGTAGAAGACGAGCATCCTGGCGTGCGTCAAGAAGGCGAAAAAAGTTGGATTGTT
>JAFYFR010000002.1 GCA_017543645.1 Bacteroidales bacterium | reverse complement strand
TGTCCCGGAATTGCAATACCTTTGAAACCACGTGAATACAAGGCTTTTACATCGTTTAAAATGTCGTCGGCAGAAATTTTTTTCTCAGCTTCGGCATTTTCGAGACCAAGGCGCGGCATTCCGCAAACGAAGAAACGGTCGGGATATTTTTTTGACACTTCCAAAAGATAATCATTTTGGTAGCCGTCGATAACTTCCTGAACCACAACCGCTCCGCCAACCTGTGCATAATCCATATTAGCAAGGAAAATTTCGGCTGTGTTTTTGCCGTCAACCATAAAAGGCGGCAGCATTTGGCGTTCGCCGTCAAAAAACATTGAGCGTCCGCGTGTGGTGGTGTAGAGGTGATTACCGTCCACCACGGTATCCTGTTTGAGCCAAAGGTGGCTGTGTGCGTCGATGATTGTCATATTGTGTGTGTTTAGTTTTGGCAAAAATAATAATAATCTCTGACAATCGCACTTTCTTCGATACAATTATTGAAGTAATAAAAAAATAAAATCTTTTTTTTATATTGAAAACCTTTTTGGTTTATAATTTGTATTTTTGTAACGAAAAAATTTTTAGATTTAAAACCATCGAAAATAGATTATTATGACAACGAATATACAAGGACTAAGCACCAAGGCGAAATCAAACATACTGTATGTGGTGTTCGCATTTGTGGCAATCATCACTGTTGTGGTGGTGTTGAACATAACTATACGCGGTTTGGTGGCGCGTCAGATTCAGAATAATATAGCAAGCGACCTTATTGGTCTTACAAATACTCTTGACGAGCATTACAACGGTTTCGGCACGTCTAACTTGCTGTTGATACACGTTGCGGAAAGTGTTGCCGAGCAGTCGGGCGGCATCAAGGAAAATGTGTCGCAAAATGTTCAGATAGGCTCATATTCGTTGCCCCAGTGGACTTTGGGTGGCAAGACACTCCACAACAACAACTCATTTTGCAAAATGATAGCCGAAGGAAACAGCGGAAGCCATTTTACGGTCTTTCAAAAACAGGGCAGCGACTATATCCGTATAGCCACCACCATCACCGATGCCGATGGCAAACCTGCTGTGGGAACAAAACTTACCGACCCCCAAGTGGTTCGTGCCATAGAGTCAGGATCAACGTTTTTTGCCAGCACCATAATTCTCGGTGTTCCATACGTGGCATCGTACAAGCCGCTTTATATCAACCAACAGTTAAAAGGCATCTATTTCACTGGTCAGGAAGAATCTAAGATACAGGCTCAAAACGCCACGCTCAACGCGCACAACATCATTGACGACGGTTTTACTCTGTGGTTGTCGGACAGAGAAAACAAGTGCTACCAAGGCATTTGGGACAAGATGCCTGACAACATTTACCAAGAGATGATAGAAACCACAGACAGCGAACCGCACCACACATCGTTCCAATACGACGGAAAACATTTTGACATGACCTACATCCACAACAAAAATTCAAAATCGTTTATTTCGCTTGTTTACCCGTCGGCATCAAAATATAAAGGTGTGGGTTCTACGGTGTTGTGGTTGGCGATAGTTATATTAGTGATAATAGTACTAATGATGATAGCATCAAATATCCTTAACAACAGTATATTACGTGCAGTCGGCGGCGAACCTAAAGAGGTGGAGATGTTGGTCAACAATATTGCTAATGGAGACCTCAGGATCAACAAAAACAGCGCACAAAAAGCCACAGGCATTCTTAAATCATCTTACGAGATGACCGACAGCCTCAGGGGTATTATCGAAAGAATCAACGAAGGTGCCAACAGCCTTCAGGTTTCAAGTTCGGAAATCAATCGCGCCACACAGACTCTCTCGCAAAACGCCAACGAACAAGCTGCCACTGCCGACAATATTGTACAGTCGGTAGCTGAGATTGCCAACGAAGTAAACGACAATGCCAATCTTGCTTCCAAGGCTGACAAAATCACCCAGAAAGTTACCTCAGATATCAAGAAAATCAAGATGGTGCAGGACGAGAGTTTCATTGCAGTCAAAGATATTTCCGAAAAAATCGACATTATCAACGACATAGCGTTCCAGACAAACATACTTGCTCTCAACGCTGCAGTGGAGGCTGCCCGCGCTGGCGAAAACGGAAAAGGCTTTGCGGTAGTGGCAACAGAAATCCGCAAACTCGCCGAAAAATGCAAGAAATCAGCTGCCGACATTATAACGGGTGCTAATGCAAGCGTTTCGGCAACTGCCAAATCTACACAACTGATAGACAACATATTGCCCGACATCAACGATTGTGCCTCGCTAATGGAGCGCGTGGAGCGTTCTGCCGAAAGCCAGAGGTCTACTATACAGATGATTGACATGTCGGTAAAGCAGCTCAACGGCGCAATTCAAAGTAACGCGGCGGCAAGCGAAGAACTCGCCGTAAACGCGGAAGAACTCAACGGACAGGCAGACCTATTCCGTCAGGGCATTGTGGTGTTTAAATTATAATCTATCTAATAATCAAAGCGTTACTCCTGTCTTAAAAATGGCTATTTCGCGGTAGCCGTTTTTCTCATTGTTAACGGGCCCACCGTTTGCCTTTTCGATTACAAAGTCGATGAACTGCGCGGCAACATTCTCCATCTGTTCGTCCTCGGCAATCACTCCGGCGTTGAAGTCAATCCAATTGGGTTTAGCGTTGTATAATGGCGAGTTTGTGGAGATTTTCATCGTGGGGACAAATGTGCCAAATGGCGTGCCGCGTCCCGTGGTAAACAAAACCATCTGACAGCCCGAGGCGGCGAGCGCGGTGGCAGCCACAAGGTCGTTGCCGGGGGCGGAGAGTAGGTTGAGACCGTGCTTTGTAAGCTTTTCTCCATATTTAAGAACATCACGGACGATGCTTTTGCCGCATTTCTGGGTGCAGCCGAGCGACTTTTCTTCGAGCGTGGAAATGCCGCCCGCCTTGTTGCCCGGCGAGGGGTTTTCATATACCGGCTGATTGTTGTCCATAAAATATTGCTTGAAATCGTTGATGAGTGCGACGGTCTTATCGAACACTTCACGGCTCTCGCAACGGTTCATCAGAATGGTCTCCGCGCCAAACATTTCTGGTACTTCGGTCAGTACCGTCGTGCCGCCCTGAGCCACAATCCAATCGCTAAAAACGCCCAAAAGCGGATTTGCCGTAATGCCCGAAAGCCCATCGGAGCCGCCGCATTTCAATCCAACACGTAATTCCGACACGGGGATTTCGGTGCGTTGGTCGTGGCAGCAATTGTTGTAAATCTCTCTCAAAAGGCTTAATCCATATTCTACCTCATCGCCGTCAACTTTCTGTGCCTCAAACATTTTTACACGGTTGTTGTCCACATCGCCCACAAGTTGGCGGAAGGCTGAAAGTTGATTGTTTTCGCAACCAAGACTCACCACAAGCACTCCGCCCGCATTAGGATGGTGAACCATATTGCGGAGTATTTTGCGCGTATTTTCGTGGTCGCAGCCAAGTTGCGAACAGCCATAATTGTGCGGAAACGCCACCACGGCATCCACGCTGCCAAAATCGCCGCCACGTTCCTCACGGAAACGTTCCGCAATCTTTTGCGCAATGCCATTGACGCAGCCCACAGTTGGAATTATCCAAATTTGATTTCTCACGCCCACAGCACCATCACCGCGCCTAAATCCCAAGAAAGTGCGCTGATTGTCAGACGGTTTTATCTCCACAAGATTGGGATTGTAGGTGTAATCCGAAATGCCTTCGAGATTGGTTTTCAGGATATTATGGTCGATATGGCATCCCTGTGCCACATCTTGCGTTACGTGTCCGATTGGAAAACCGTATTTGACAACATTTCCACCCTTTGGAATATCCACAACGGCAAATTTGTGCCCTTGCGGAATGTCGTCTTTAAGGGTTATTCCGCCGTTGATATTTATCTTAGTGCCTGATTTTAACGGTGTTAAGGCTACGATAACATTATCCAAAGAGTTTATACGTATATATTGTGCCATAAATTTTTCGTGTTTGTTTGCGCAAATATACAAAAAGTGTTTTTATTTAAATTGATATGTTAACATAAACTTAATATAAAGGGAGATATGGTTTAGTCTAAAAGCCTTATTTTGCGCTCGATATTTTAATATAAATCTATTAACTTAATAAAATGCGAAAACTTAAATTATTAGGCGCAATATGTTGCGCAGCAATGCTTAGCTCTGTGGCTTCGGCTCAAAACATTACTGTAAAGTCTTTTACCGACAGTATTGGAATTACCAAAAAGGATTTTCCTATATATGCCAAAGTTACAGTTGATTTTCCCATTTCAGGTCCTGAGAATGTGGTAAATTCGGTAAAAAGTTGCCTTGTAGATTTTTACCAACTTAAGGACTCTGACAACAAAGACGGCAAAACATACGCTCACGCTTTGGCTCAACGCCACGTTAACAGACTTACAGAGTATTTTAACGATAGCTATGAAGACGATGATCCATTACCTCCCGAGATTTCGTTAGACTTAACCATTGCCAAATCTTACGAATCTAATACTTTAGTAACCTATACGCTTGGCGGTTACGAATTTCTCGGCGGCGTTCATGGAACTCCATCTGTATATGGCGTTACTTTTGTAAAATCCAACGGCGCCGTATTATCCACCTACGATATTCTCGACGAGGACGCGTGGGAAGTAATTCAAGACAAAGTAGCCGCGTCGCTGCGTAAGTATTTTGATGTAAAAAGCAACAATGAGCTTGCCGACGAACTTCAAGGCGAAGGCATTATTTGCGACGGCAAGCAGTTTTACATTCCTATGGCAGAAAACCCGCCATTTATCGAAAACGGTGAGTTTGTGATGATATATGCTGAAAACGAAATTGCATCGTCTGCCGCCGGACTGCCCGAAGTTAGAATACCTCTCAAGGATATTCAAAACTCTCTGAAGCCCGATTTTGCAAAACTGGTGAAGTAATTTATATCACCATTTTCACTGTATCACACATACCCTTACATTGAATCATCTCCAAACCCTCGGTTAGCATTTCTGCTAAGCCGGGGATTTTGTTTAGGAAACGAAGGAAGTATAAAAAAAAGAGGGATTATTGTTCAATAACCCCTCCTTAATGGTATTACGTCGAAATACTAATTATTTGAAAACAACTGTGTAGACAAGTATCTGTCGCCTGAGTCGGGAAGAAGTACAACGATAGTTTTGCCTTTGTTTTCGGGACGCTGTGCAAGTATCGAGGCTGCTTTGAGGGCTGCACCCGACGAAATGCCTACCAAAATTCCCTCGCTTACCGCAAATTTACGACCTTCGGTAAATGCGTCGTCGTTTTCGATGGCTATTACCTCGTCGTAGATTTTGGTGTTGAGCGTTTCGGGAACAAAACCTGCACCGATACCCTGAATCTTGTGCGCTCCGGCTGTGCCTTTTGAAAGTACGGGCGATGTGGCAGGTTCTACTGCAACTATTTTTACATCAGCCTTCTTTGATTTCAAAAATTCACCAACGCCGGTGAGTGTTCCGCCTGTGCCAACGCCTGCTACAAAGATATCAACTTTGCCGTCGGTTTGATCCCAAATTTCTGGACCTGTGGTTTCGCGGTGGATTTTAGGGTTGGCGGGGTTTACAAACTGTCCGAGAATTATCGAACCTGCAATCTCTTTGTTGAGTTCCTCGGCTTTGGCAATAGCACCTTTCATGCCTTTTGCACCTTCGGTGAGTACAATTTCTGCACCGTATGCTTTCAACAAGTTTCTACGCTCAACGCTCATGGTGTCGGGAAGTGTGAGGATGGCTTTGTAACCTTTTGCTGCTGCCACTGCTGCCAAACCTATACCTGTGTTGCCCGAAGTGGGTTCGATGATGGTGGCACCGGGTTTCAACAGACCTTTGTCTTCGGCATCCTTAATCATTGCAAGGGCGATGCGGTCTTTTACCGAGCCGGCGGGGTTGAGGTATTCAAGTTTTGCTAAGATGGTGGCACCGTTAATTTCGGCTTTCTTAGAATAATTGTTGAGTTTGAGGAGCGGGGTGTTGCCAATCAACTCTAATGAACTTTCGATAATTTTACTCATTTTCTTTATGTTTTTTAAAGGTTCTTAATTCGTTTAATTATTACACTGCAAATATACATTACTTGGAAAAATACGCCAAGAGAAAATAATAATATGGTGATTATTTCTAAAACAAACCATTATTATAGATTGTATTTCTTAAATAGTATATTCTTTGATACAAATATAGAAAAAAGGCACTAAGCGTAACCGGCTTTTAAAATCTATTTATGAGAAACTGCAAAATTGCATCTTTTGGAAAATACAAAAAAAGGATTCTCTATTCCAGTCCATTGCTGGTAGGAATAAAGAATCCGTTATCAAATCAAATATTTATAGTGGCTTAAATAGCATCGAATGCTTGGCTGAGGTCGTCGATAATGTCGTCGATGTGCTCAACACCTATTGAAAGACGAATTGTGGTGGGGGTAATGTGCTGTTGTGCAAGTTCTTCGGGCGAAAGTTGCGAGTGTGTGGTTGTGTAAGGATGTATTACAAGACTCTTAACGTCGGCAACGTTGGCAAGGAGCGAGAAGATTTTGAGATTGTCGATAAATTTCCAAGCATCGTCTTGATTGCCTTTGATTTCAAAAGTGAAAATCGATGCACCGCCTTTTGGAAAATATTTTTTATACAACGCATTGTCTCTGTGTGTAGAGAGCGAAGGATGGTGAACTGCTTTTACTTTGGGGTGTTTAGCAAGGAAGTCTACCACTTTGAGTGTATTCTCAACGTGACGCTCGATTCTAAGCGGCAGAGAT
>JAFYFR010000066.1 GCA_017543645.1 Bacteroidales bacterium | reverse complement strand
TAACGCAAAAGCCACTACAATCTCATTTCGCGATGTGTTTGTAAAATACAATTTCAACAAAACCCACCACATTCAGTTTGGTAACGTGTTTATGGGTTACGGTATGAAACCGTTGGGTCTTGCTTACAAGTTTATCGACGACGCTACTGTCGATAACACTTTCTGCCCCTCTCGTAAAATGGGTCTTGTATACTTGATGACCACCGACCCCTTTAATTTCAACGGCGGTATCTATTCCGATGGCAATGTAGACAACGGCAACAACCAGTTTGACCAAGGTGTAATTTTCTCAGCCAAAGCAATTTACCGTCCCATTATCAACGAAACCACAGTGCTCCATTTTGGTGCTGCATCGATGTATACCAACAGCCCCAATCCTGCATCGTTTAGCGGTGTAGTGCCGGAGACATTCTCCTCCAATGGCAAAACCACATTCAAAGGCCCCACCTTTGGCAAAGAAGCTGGCGTGGATGCCGATGGAAAAACTATTTACAAAGGCAAACATTACTCTCGCTACGAGGGTGAGATGATTTTTATCCACAGAAAATTTATGCTTGAAACACACTACCAGGGTGCAAGCTACGAGCCTACCGCTACCGACGACCGTTACCACGTTGGCGGCGCACTTGCTCAGTGCTCGTTCCTCCTTATCGGCGAACAGCAGAACTACAACAAGGCCACCGGTCTATGCCAGAACGCTTCGCCCCGCAACCTTGAAGTTCTTGCCCGCTACGACTATCTCGACCTTAACGACGGAGGACATCAGCAGGACGTAACTTTAGGTCTCAACTATTTTTTCAGCAAGCATTTTAATATGAAACTCAACTACGTTTACACAGACACCGACCTTCTTCCTGCTGGTGGACGTTGCTACAATTCTGTTCAGGTGAGAGCACAGTTCTCGTTCTAACATCGGTTTTTTATTGTCCGATATATTATTGAAGCCGGGGGCGAAAGCTCTCGGTTTTTTTGTGTGTTGAAAGAGTTATATTTTATTTAAAATTAAACGTTTAGATTCGTTTTTTGTAAAAAACTTAAAAAAAAGTTTAATTGCTTTTTTCATTTTAATATATGATATGCAAATATTCATTCGGATTTTGATTAAAACCAAAACCAAACGTCATTAACTTATTAAATAATTAAAACTTAAATTTTTTATCCAAATGAAAAAAATTAGTTATTATGTAGCAGCGTTCGCATTGTGCTGCGGAGTATCACAGACACTTACAAGCTGTATCGAAACAGAAGAACCCGAAAGCGTAAAGGCTATGCGCGAGGCAGAAGCTAGAAGACTTGACGCTGAGACTCAGAAACTCTTAGCCGAGGCAGCTGAGACAAACCAGAAAACCGACGAGGCAAAAGCTAAACAAGACCTCATGGTAAAAGCTCAGGAAATCACCAACGCTGTTAACCAGTTGGCTTTAGACAAGCAAAAAGATTCTTGGGATCTTACTAAAGCCGACCAGCTCGCAGCAGATATTGCCAACTATCAAGCAGCCGCAAAAGAGGCAAAACGCGACAACGAACTCAATTTCTTAGACAGCAAGCTTGCTCAGCAAGTACCTAACTACAATGAATACAAACAAGCCGCACAGGAATTGGCCGATGCTGAAAAGGAACTCGCAGATGCTGCTGACGAACTCGCTAACAATCTGGGACTTGTAAAAACAGCCAAACTCATCGAACTTGACTTGGAAAAGAACATCTTAGAAGAGGATGCCAATGTTGCTAATGCCACTAAAACTCAAAAGGATTGGCAGAAACAATACGACGACGCAGAAGCAGATGATCCTGTGTATATGTTTGACTTAAACGGAAATGTTTTAAATTATTCCGCAAAGAAGGATGTTCCTACTTTGGATTTGGAAAACTGCAAAGCTTGGCTCAAATACAATATTAGCAAGTGTAAGAAGAACCAAGAAATGGCAACACTCCAACTCAAAGCATTCAAAGAAAAGACTTACAATGGAGAGGATGCCGCAAACTATACTATTGCGTTTGGTAACGCATTCCAGAGATGGCAGGACGCTGTAGAAGATCAGGCTACAAAACAAGCTAAATACAACGATGAAAAAGCTGATTTTGAAGCAGATTTCAAAGCTATCAAAGCAGCTATAAACAAGGAATAAGCTATAGGAGGTTAGAATATGACCAAAAAACTATTAATAGCTGCGGCCTTTTTGTCAATGTCGGCCGGTGCTTTTGCTCAGGACTACAAGTCGGGCAACATACAGGCATCGCTGTTATTGGGCAATTCGATGACGTTCGACCAAGATTTGAACTACGTCCTGCCCAAATACGGCAACGACAATATGGGTATCGGCAATAATTATGGCGTTGAGTCTGACGACCCCGGCATATACCTCAACTTCAACGATTTGGGAGACGGTAATATGGTCAACATAGCAGGCCTGCAGTTTCATTACTATCTATCCGACCAAATGGAAATCAACGCCATGTTTGCTATGGACATCAGAAGCACTCCTAAAAAGGATTTCCAAGAGGGGGTAAATGGATCGACACTCAACGTCCAGGGGCAGCAGTATATGGTAGGCCAGCTTTCTAACAACTGGATTTCCAACTTAGGATTCAACTACCATCTTTCGCCAACCGACCGTGTGGATCTCTACTTAGGTGTTAGGGGCGGCTACCAGCAGGGCAGAATCACCACCTACACTCCTTACACAGGCAATCCCAGTGACCCGATTTACCGTCCCGACGATAAAAAAGGTCAAGTACACTGTATTTCTGGCGCGGCAGTGCTCGGCATAGGATACTACCTCGCTCCCGGACTTAGTCTCGGATTCGAAGCCGCTCCTTGCGCATACCAGTACAGCGTTCTGGAAGTTATTCCCACAGGAATGGGGCCCTACCAGGCCGACCATCACGCGATCAGAATTTTCGCATCTCCCATGTTGAAATTAGGTATCAGATTTTAACATTGCATATTGGTTATAAAAAAATCCGGCGTTGTCTGATGCCGGATTTTTTGGTTTATGGGTCATTTTGCAGGCTGAAAAAAAGAGCCATGCTTCAAAAAAAAATGTGTCCGTTACAATTTTATCCTCCTGCCAGAGAGCAGCACCCACACTATCACAGGTGCACCAAAAAACGGCGTTACCGCATTGAGAGGCAGAATGCCTCCGCTGCCGGGCATAATAGTAAGAATATTGCACGACAACGCCACACACGCGCCTATCAAAACGCTCATTGGCAGTATGTTGTTATGGTTTGAGGTCTTCATTAGCAACCGTGCCACATGAGGAACAGCCAAACCTATAAACGAAACAGGGCCGCAATACGCCGTTACCACCGAAGTCAGTACTCCCGACACTACAAGCAGAAAGGTCTTGGCGCGACGGATATTCAACCCGAGGTTTTGCGCATAGTTTTCGCCCAAGAGAAGAAGGTTGAGAGGTTTGATGGTAAAGAACGATGCCGACACTGCCACCACAACAATTCCAAAATAGAGAGGAATATCGCCGAGAGCCACACCAGCAAAACTTCCCGATGTCCACACGGTAAAATTCTTTACGCTCTCCTCTGTGCCAAAAAAGTTTAGCACAGTAATCAACGACGAGCATATATAGCTGACCATCATTCCCATAATCAGCAGCGTGATATTGTTTCTTACCACGCCCGACAACAAAATCAGCAGCAAAAGCGCGACACCAGAACCAATCAATGCTCCGAATATCACCGAAAATGTGGTATTAAAACTTGCAAAAATACTTGAAAACACAAATGTTACAACAGCCACGCCAAGACTCGATGCCGATGAGATTCCCAACACCGACGGTCCTGCGAGTGGATTGGCAAAAATTGTCTGCATTATCAATCCGCTGACAGCCAACGCCGCCCCCGAAACCACTGCGGTCAACGCCTGGGGAAGCCGGTTGTAGAGAATGATGATTTTAAATACATCGTTGTCGCTTGTGAATGTGAGTACTTTGATAATTTCGCCAAAAGGAATGTCTGCCGAACCCACAAAAAGGTTCAGAAGAAAAAGCAATGGCAGCAATATCAGAAACAATGTCCTCATAATCGGACACAAAGATACTGATTTTAGATTATTCAGCCTCAGGTTTCTCCATATGCTCTACCTCCAAGATAGATCTTTTGCGTTTGTTAATTACCACGTATGTAATTAACAAAGTGATTACCAATGCTATAATACTTGCCCACATAAACAGCGAGTCGGGATTGAAGATTTCCACACCGGCAGCAGTTTTTACCGAATCGCAAAGGTTTTTGATACCAAGAATCAGCGTTACCCAAGTAACAGCCGCCATCATAATGTTAGAAAATAGTCCGTTGAGGTGTTCCTTGCCCATCACCTTGGCGTTGTTGATTACAGTAAAGAGAAACACGCACACAAACGGAAGAATCAATCCATTGAAAGCCTGTGCCATAACAATTGCGGGTACGGGTTTAACCTGCAAG
>JAFYFR010000065.1 GCA_017543645.1 Bacteroidales bacterium | reverse complement strand
TCCGGCTGTAATTTTGCTCAACGGTTTTGGGGGCAACTACCGTCAGTGGAGTAGGGTGGCAGATTTGCAACTTTACGCCGACGAGTACGGTATGATACTGATTTGTCCCGACGGATTTTCTGATTCGTGGTATATCGACAGCCCTATCGACAGCACTGCCCGTTACGCCACATTTTTTAGAGAGGAGATTTTACCATCGATGTTCCGCCATTTTAATATAGATAGTTGCAACCTCTTTATCACCGGTTTGAGTATGGGCGGACACGGTGCGTTGACATTATTTATGCAGAATCCCGAAAGGTTTAGGGCGGCAGGTTCGATGAGCGGCGTAATGCATCTGAGGTCGTCGTCGGTGAGCGGAAGCATTGCCAAAAAGATTGGTCCTAAGACTCAGACAAACTCCAATTGGGAGAGTTATTCGGTATTGTACAACGTAGACAAGTTGGCGGCCGCTGGAAAACCCATAATTGTAAACTGCGGTGCGCAAGATTATTTGGTAAAAGTAAACCGCGATTTTGCAGCCAAGTGCAAAGCGCAGAACGTCAACATAGTATATTCCGAATCGCCCGGAAAGCACGAACGCGACTATTGGAAACTTACTCTGCCCGGGCAACTTATGTATTTTCGTCAATTTGTAAACAAAAGCCAAAACTATGAAAATCAATAGTGCAGAATTTGTAATGAGCAACACCGACTTTAAAAAGTGTCCCGCGCCTGAGATGCCCGAATATGCATTTGTAGGCAGGAGCAACGTGGGCAAATCGTCGCTCATAAATATGATATGTGGCAACCGTAGTCTTGCCAAGACCTCAGCCACTCCCGGTAAGACCCAATTAATCAACCATTTCCTTATCAACAAGGAGTGGTATATCGTAGACCTTCCCGGATACGGATATGCCAAAACCGGCAACAAACTTATAGCGCAGTGGAACAAGTTTACAACCAACTACCTCCTTCACCGCGAAAACCTTATGTGCACCTTTATATTAATAGACGTGCGCCACGAGCCGCAGCGTATCGATGTGGAGTTTATGGAGCGTATGGCTGTAAACGGGATTCCGTTTGTGATTGCGTTTACCAAAGCCGACAAGATTGGCAAAACCATTGTGCAGCACAATATCAGCAACTATTTTAAGCAGATGCGCCAAACGTGGGAAGAACTTCCGCAGTATTTTGTTACATCTGCCACCGAAAAACGTGGCGCCGACGAAATTCTTACATTTGTGGAAGAAACCAACAAACTGTTTGTGCCCCCTGCCAAACCTCAGCAAACCAAGAAGTTTAATATAAAAAATATAATAGAATAAAAAATGATTTGGAACGAAACCATAGAATGCGCTTCGCGCGAATATCTTAGCGAACTGCAATCCAAACGTCTGCGCGACTGTGTTAACCGTGTTTATCACAACGTGCCTTATTACCGCAAGCGTATGCAAGAGGCGGGTATACTGCCCGACGACATCCGCACTATCGACGACCTTAAAAAACTCCCCTTTACCTACAAGCAGGATCTCCGCGACAACTATCCTTTCGGCGTGTTTGCAGCACCGATGAGCGAGATTGTAAGACTTCACGCTTCGTCGGGTACAACTGGAAGACCTACCGTTGTGGGACGCACCCGCAAGGATCTCGGCATTTGGTCTGAATGTGTGGCAAGGGCGCTTTACCTTTGCGGCGTGTCGAACAAGGACATCGTGCAGGTGGGCTACGGCTACGGATTGTTTACCGGCGGTCTCGGACTGCATTATGGCGTTGAGAATATCGGTGCGGCAGTGGTTCCGGCTTCGGGTGGCAACACCAAAAAACAGATTCAGTTGATTCACGATTTTGGAACAACGGTTTTGGCTTGCACTCCGAGTTATGCGCTCTACATCGCCGACGCTATCAAAGAGGCAGGACTTGATCCCGCCAAAGACCTCAAACTCCGTGTGGGAATTTTTGGTGCTGAACCTTGGAGCGAGGCTATGCGAAACGAGATTCAGACAAAACTAAATATCAAGGCTCACGACATCTACGGACTGAGCGAGGTGATGGGTCCCGGCGTGGCTTGCGACTGTGAGTTCCAAAACGGTCTCCACGTTTGCGAGGATTATTTCTTCCCCGAAATTATCAACCCCGAAACTGGCGAACAGTGCAAACCCGGCGAAACTGGCGAACTTGTGTTTACTTCGCTTGGCGTTGAGGGTATGCCCCTTATCCGCTACCGCACTCACGACCTCTCAAAGATTATCCCCGGCGACTGCCCCTGTGGACGTCATACCGTGCGCATTGCCAAACTTATGGGTCGCAGCGACGATATGCTTATTATCCGTGGCGTAAACGTATTCCCCTCGCAGGTAGAAAGCGTGCTCCTCTCTATGAGCGAAACCGAGCCCCACTATATGCTTATTGTTGACCGCAAAGGCACTCTCGACACACTCACCATTCAGGTAGAAATTCAAGAGCAGTTCTTCGCCGACAATATCAAAGGTCTGCAAGCGTTGGAAAAGAAAATCAAATCCAACCTCGAAAGCGTACTCGGCATTTCGGTAATTGTTCAACTTGTTGAGCCCAAGACCCTCCAACGTTTTGAACAAGGCAAAGCACAACGCGTAATCGACAACAGAAAATTTTAACCAATATTAAAAGACATAACATTATGAAAATAAAACAATTATCAGTTTTTCTTGAAAACAAGGCAGGCCGTTTGAGCGAAGTATCCGACATCCTCGGCGGTGCAGGCATCAATATGACGGCATTTAGCGTAGCCGACACAAGCGATTTTGGCATTCTCCGCGCCATAGTTTCGCAGCCCGAAGAGGCATTGCAGTTGCTCAAAAACGCAGGTTACGCCGTAAGTCTTACCGATGTAATATGTATAAAGTGTCCCAACACACCGGGATCGCTTGCCAAGGCATTGCACGTGCTCAACGCTGGCAACGTTCAGATTGAGTATATGTACGCATTCTCGATGGGCGAAATTGCTCAGGTGGTAATACGTCCCGCCGACATAGCCAACTGCGAACGCGCTCTTGAAACACACGGCATCGAACTTGTTTCATCCGACAAACTTTACACATTGTAACACAATTATTTAACTAAGCATAACGCCGTTCTGAACAAGGACGGCGTTTTTTTCTTTTGTAGTTAAAATATATAATTTTGTAGGGCATACTTTTTGTTGATTAATTATTTGCTTTTTTAATAATAATGCATTATATTTGGGAAAAAATAATTTTGAATAACGTGGAAAGAATTAAGTTAACCATACTAACAGTATTAGTATTTTGGGGAATGTCAGCATTTTCGCAGAAATTCAGCCCCGAGATAGACAGCCTT
>JAFYFR010000064.1 GCA_017543645.1 Bacteroidales bacterium | reverse complement strand
TCGTCGGGATTTTTCTGAATCTCCAAGCAGGGCTCAGCCACGCCGGGCGAATAAGCCAACGACAAGTCGGTTTGCGTTCTGTAAGGTTTTGTGGGAACGACCTCGATCTTTCCCGGGCGACCCTCGCTATGATAACGGAGCGCCATCTCTTTGGTAATTTTTGCCATTTTAATGTGTTTTAGTTATTATGCGGCAAAATTAGTTACCAAGTTTTTACAAGGGGTATAGAAAACGTAAAGTTTTAGTTATTATCGGGGGCGTACCTTGTGTACGTCGGTATTATTCCGTTTTCTTTGTAAGGTATCCGGGGTTTGATTCGCCGCCGTCGATGTGGGCGCGGGTTTTATCTATGGCTGATTCGTCATATTTTGTTCCTTGACCGCCGACAAGGTTGTAGCATTTTTCAAACATATCTTCTGACTCTGTAACATTGCTTGTATTCCATCCGGCTCCGACATAGATTGTTTTAAGGTTTTCACATTCAGCAAACATCCACCGCATATCAGTAACATTATCTGTCTTGAATCCACTGACATCAAGGTTTGTCAGGTTTTCACAACCCGAAAACATCCACCCCATATCAGTAACTTTATCAGTCTTGAAACCGCTGACATCAAGGCTTGTCAAGTTTTTACAACCCGAAAACATACATCTCATATCAGTAACATTATCAGTCTTGAAACCACTGACATCAAGGCTTGTCAGTTTTTCACACCTGCAAAACATCCACCACATATCAGTAACATTCTCAGTATTGAAACCGCTGACATCAATACTTGTCAGTTTTATACAACCTTCAAACATACTGCGCATATCAGTAACATTATCAGTCTTGAAACCGCTAACATCAAGGCTTGTTAGGTTTGTACACTCATAAAACATACCCCACATATTAGTAACATTATCAGTCTTGAAACCGCTAACATCAAGGCTCGTTAGAAGTTGACAATCTCTGAACATATTACTCATATCAGTAACATTATCAGTCTTGAATCCGCTGACATCAATGCTTGTCAGGTTTTTACACCACGAAAACATATAACTCATATTAGTAACATTATCAGTCTTGAATCCACTGACATCAAGGTTTGTCAGGTTTTCACAACCATAAAACATAGCCATCATATCAGTAACATTATCAGTCTTGAAACCGCTGACATCAAGGCTTGTCAGGTTTTCACAACCCGAAAACATCCAACTCATATTAGTAACCTCAGAAGTATTAAGGTTTTCTTTGATACCTTTGATTGTAGTAAGATTTTCACACACTTGAAACCAGTTTTCACAACTTTTAGGTCTGTATTTTTTAAACGATTTGTCAAAAACAACGGTTTTAATTTCTTTATTTACAGAATACCATTCTTTACGGGATATTATATCGTCATTTACATTCTCCTCAATAAATTTTTCCACATCATACGCCCCTTGCGGTTTGTTGTTGCCATAATAAAATGTCAAAGTGCCGTCTTTAAGCACCGCGTATGCCTCGGGTTGTGATTTTTGAGAAAAGGCATTGATACACAGTAATAGCAAAAGTATCAACAGGATGGTTGGTTTTTTCATAGTTAGATATTTTTATGGTTTGATGATGGGGCAAAGATAATAATAAATATAAATAGTGTTTTAGTTTGTAGAAAAATCCATTATCTTTGCCACAGTAAAACCAATTTTGATTCAATATGGCAGCAGATACACGGTGGATACAACGGTATGCTAATTATCATAAGGCTTGCGGGCTTTTGATACAACTTACAGAGGAACGTGATTTTGATTCTCTGTCTATGTTAGAGACCGAGGGGCTTGTGCAGCGTTTTGAATATACCTTTGAACTCGCTTGGAAGGTATTGCAGGATTTGTTGATTTTTAGCGGATATGAGTTTGCCCCCGGTCCAAACGGCAGTATTAAAACAGCGTTTGAGGCTGGGTTTATTACCAATCACGACGGTTGGCGGTTGATGCAAAAATCGCGGAATATTTTTACTCACGTCTACGACGAAAATGAGATACTCGTTATGGCTCGAAATATTTATAACGAATTTGCACCGCTGCTACAAGCGTTGGATATTAAACTTGAAACTTTATCTCATAATCCCGATTATCAATGATGTTTGGACTCTCCGACAAAGTTATAAGCGATATTCAGAGTGTTTTGCGCAAGCACAGCGAGGTGGAAAAGGTTCTGATATTTGGCTCGCGTGCCAAGGGTAATTACCGCCCGGGGTCAGATATTGATTTGGCAGTAATTGGCAAAGGTGTAGATTATAATCTTTTGCTCAAAATTGGTTGCGAAATCGACGACCTTGAATTGCTATATGGAATAGATTTAGTTGATTACCAATCAAAACAATCCACACCTATCGGTGAACATATCCTCAGGGTAGGGAAAGTGTTTTACCAAAAATCCTCGCCTCATTTTCTGTAGTGCTTCCTGTCGATTTTGCCGTTGAATGTCCTTTGGATTTTGTCGGCAGATTCGTAGTAGAACGGCACTTTGAAGCTTTCGAGTCTTGACTTTATAAAAAGGGCGATCTCCTTTTTTGTGACGGGCGAACTTTCTACGTAGATAAGCTTGAGTGCCGTTCCCAAAACAGGGTGGGGGGCAGCCACGCAGATGCAGTCGGCAATTTGTGGAATCGACATCGCCACGCTTTCCACCTCGGTGGGGGCTACTTTGAATCCGCCGGTGTTGATAACGTCGTCGGCTCTTCCGGCAAGGCGCAACATTCCGTTTTGGTCTATTCTGCCAAAGTCGGAGGTGAATAATGTGTTGTTTTTCAGCACTCTGCCAGTAGCCTCCGGGTCGCAGGCATAACCGCTCATGAGGGTTTCGCCTTTGCACGAAATCAGTCCGTCGGGAGTGATGATGATTTTGGAGCGGCTCATGGGTCTGCCCAGGCAGCCTTCGATGCAGAGTCCGTCGTTGAAATTGTATGTTGATATGATGCCGGTTTCGGTGGATGCGTATGTGTTGTAGAGACGGCTTTGGGGGAGGATTCCGCAGAGCCGGGTCATGTCGGAATGGGGAATTGCTGCCGCGCCGGTTTCGATAAAGTCGATTTTCGGGGCGTAGCGTTTCAGCCTTTCTTCGCTGAACTGCAGCAATATGCGTATGGCGCTCGGCACAAGGAATGTGGCAAACTTGTTGTACGGCAGATCCATGGCGGCAAAAAAAGCGTTGACATTTTTCATGCCTTCGGTAATTATCAGCGTGCCGCCTGAAATTATTATGGGGTAAATTTTGGACAGGCTTGCTATGTGGTTGAGCGGACCTGTGATAATGAATGTGGTGTTGTGTGTGAATTTTTGACCTTCAATAAGGTTTAGTCCGTTGGCAATGATGGCGCGGTGGCTTATCATCACGCCTTTTTTCTTTCCTGTTGTTCCTGTGGTAAAAAGGATGTCGGCGATGCCGTCGGGCATGGCGTGGTTTTGCAGCATTTGCGAAATCTCGTTGAAACTGTCGTCGGGGGCGTCCCTTTCTAAGGGGACAGCCACCGAGCCGTTGATATGCAGCGCGAAGTATTTCAACATGAAGCCGATATCCTGCGACGAGCGGAACACCACCGTCCCGTTTTTGGGCAGCGATAGGGCGGAGGCTGATGTCTGCTGCCACAGCTCTTTGTATGTAAGCGATTTGTCGCCGCAGATAACGGCGGTTTTTTCGGGATATAGTTCCGCGCTTTGTTTCAGATAGTCTTCAAAAATCACAGTATTAATCATTATGCTTGCTCTTTGAGCTTGGTTTCAACGAGGTGGACGATGCTGTCGATGGTCATGAAGTTTTTGGGCGTGGCGTCTTCCGAATCCAGACGGATGCTGAACTCGTCGGAGAGTACCGTCAGCACAGTGGTGACGGCGAGCGAGTCCATTTCGCTGAACAAAAACTCTGACGACCAGTCTACCGTGGGCAGCGTATCTTCCAATAGGTTAAGTATTTTTTCTTTCATGGCTGAAAAACATTTTCGTTACAAAGGTATAAAATAAACGTGAGACCTACTCCCAAAGTTTTTTCCTTGTGCCAAAAATACCTGCAATGGCGTACCAGATGGCTTTTAAACGTCCACGGAGCCGGTCTCTTTTTATTTTGGCAACGGTGTTAGGCGAGGGCTGGTCCCACGGCTGTCCCACTTGGGTGAGGTACTTACGCAGGGTGGAGTTGGGCACGTTCCATTTAAACAGAAACTGCGAGAGGTAGTGGTTTTTCTTTACTACGGTGGTGGATTTTTGCTCAAAGTGGTATGCAAGGCTGTTGCCGAGTCCCTTGAAATACCTCACGCCTATGTAATACAGCTTTGCGGTGAAGTCGGGGTCGCTACCCATGCCGGGCGTTAGCTCGATGCTGTAGCCGCCCACGGTGTCCCACATGTTGCGGTGAACGAGGCACGGAGGCCATGTGGAACCTTTCCAGTGACGGATGAAGTATTTTTGGTAATCTTTCAGCAGATCATCCTCTCTGAAATTTTCAACAGTATCGCCGTAGTCTGCCAGAGAGCCTACGCCCACGGGTTCGTGCTTGGGCTGTATTGTTGACGACGAGATGTAGAACTTGTTGTCGTTGCCGAGCTTCTTAACTTCTTCGTACAGGGGCACGTCCCAGTAGGGTAGGAGGTACATGTCGTCGTTAACGAAATATATGTAGCTGGTTCGCGCCTTGGTACGCATCATATTCATGGCAATGCAGACGCCCACGTTTTCTGGTGTGTAGGTGTAGTCGAGATTCTGCTCCTTAACCCATTGCAATGTGCCGTCCTTGCCCTCGTTAACGTGGACTATAATCTGGTGCTTGTATTTAGAGTTTTTTCGGATGCTATGGATACATAGTTTCAGAAACGGAAGGTTGTTCCACGAGGGTATGAATATCGAAAAAAGTTCGTCAGCCATATTAATCCTCCTTTTCTTTGTTGCGGTTTTCCCAGACTTTTACCATGGTGTAAAACTTGTAGTTCGATGAGTTCACGGCCTGCACCAGACCTGTTATACCCAATCTGAAACCGCCTTTGAGAATATAGTTTTTGAAAAACCTCATAGTGCATTTGGCAAAAATCCTCAGCAAACTCACTTTCATATCTTTGCGCTTAACCACTTCGTTTTCGGAATACATATTCATTTTATTGAGCTGGTCAAAGATGGTGTCGCTCAGATGGATTAGTGCCAGCTCCTTGCGCTCGGGAGGAATTTTCTCAACCCTTCCGTCAACCTTGGGGAATGTGTGCACAAATGGCGGCCAGTCGGAGCCGTCGCGCTTGAAAAACCTCAGCTGCGGGTCGGGATAGGAGTTTTTCAAAAACTTGTTCATAATATAGTTTTTCCTCGGGATGTACAAACCCGCAGGACAGTCTTCTTCCTGGATTCTTTGGTACAGATAGTTGCGGAGGTCTTCGGTGATAATCTCGTCGGCATCCACCACCAAGACCCAGTAGCTCGACGCCGACTGTATGGCAAAATTTCGTGCAGGTTCGGCGCTTACGTAGTCTTTTTTGGGGAAGGTAACAATTTTGCAGTTGTATTTTTGGGCAATCGCAACGGTATGGTCGGTGCTTTCCATGTCGCAAACCACAATCTCGTCGAACCCTGACGCCGATTGCAAAACCCTTTCCAAATACCGTTGGGCATTGTATGTGTTTATTACTACCGAAATTTTGTTCTCCATATTTATATTTCTTTATAACATTTCATTAATTGTTCTGCCTGAATTTCTTCTGAGAACTTTTCAACGTAAATTCTGCTTTGTGCTATGGCGTTGTTTCTAAAATCTAAGTTTTCGGGACGTTTGGCAAATTTTTCTATCGCCGATGCCAAATCTTTTTCGCTGTCGGGGTTTACGTAAAGGCAATGCTCTCCGCCGGCTTCTTCGAGGCACGACCCAGTGGCGGCTATTACCGGCACTCCGCAGTTGATGGCTTCGATAATCGGAATCCCGAATCCCTCGTAGCGCGACGGATAGATAAAAATCTCGCTCAGATGGTAGATAGGTGCAAGGTCCTCAAATGGAACACTGTCGAAGATATGCACACTGTTTTTAACGCCGAGCAATTCTGCTTTTTTTTCCACTTCGGAAGTATATTTTGTCCGCTTTCCTACAATCACGAGCGGCAGCTTTTCTTTTAATAGCGGCAGCGCCTTTACTATCAGCGCGGCGTTTTTGCGTTCCTCTATGCTGCCCACGTTGAGCAAAAATCTGTCGGGGAGGTGGTATTTCTGCTTTACTTTCAGTAAGTTGTCTTCGGTAATATCTTGTTTAAAAACCTTGTCGCAGCCTTGGTATATTACGGTAATTTTATCGGGGTCGGTTCCAAAATACTTTACAATATCGCGCTTGGTACATTCGCTTACGGCGATGATTCTGTCGGCATTTTCGCAGGCTTTTCTGAACTTGTAAGCGTATATTTTGCGGTCTATAAACTTGTAAAACTTGGGATATACCAAAAATATCAAATCGTGGATTGTTACCACGCTTTTGGCTGTTGTCTTTTTTATCGACTGAGGAAGCTCGTTGCTAAGTCCGTGATATATAACGTTTCCTATTTTAGAAATATCTTTTTTGATTCCGAACGACCGCCAAAGCGATGGAAACTTTTTCCAAAATCCTTTTTCAGGGAAGATAACCTTTATAGCGGGATGTTTTTCTAAGATTTCTTTGAATTGCAGGTTTTTGTTTGGCGCGGTTAAAAAAACAGCATAGGAATTTTCGGGGAAAAATTTTGCCAGCAGATTGATAATGTGCCGGCTGTAATTTCCCAAACCAGTCTTGTTGTTTGATGCCCGTTTTCCGTCAAATGCTATTGTCAACGTCTGATTCATTGAAATCTTTAAAAGGTTTGTTGAGGTTGAGGTAATAGAAATTGTGCTGGTGAATTTTGTTGTTAGGCGGAATAGTCATATAGTCGCCGTATTTTTGTGATAAATATTTGTCGTATTGCTCAATGCCCATAAACTCTTTTCCCTCGAACATTACCGGAGTAGGCTTGCCGATAATCTCTTTGCGCAATACGCCTTTCCAGCCGTCGTCGTGGTCTACCACCAGATGTGATTTGTCGTAGGCGTAGGCGGTCATCATTTTGCGGAGCTTTTTCTTCATCCATTGTTTGGAGTAGAGCTTGTGCAGCAGCAGAGGTATCCAGCACGCCGGGCCGTGTCCGTGTTTGTATGGGTCGCGGTAGATAAAGTAGTTTACTTTTTTGTAATACTGATACCTGAAAAAATGCCACCATTGGGCTATTTTGCTGTCTGGCACGCCGTCGAGAGGGAATATGTCGATATACACGCCTCCGAGAGTGTCCATGTATAGTTTTTCGATTAGGGTGGTGTTCTTGTCGTAAACTTTGGCAAACGGCGCCGAAAACTCCTCAACGTTTTCCATACATCTGATTTCGTAATTGTCGGGCAGAATTTTCTGATAATTAGCCATAAGATAGTCGTAATCAGGTCGTGGCATAGCAATATCCGCGTCGTCGTCCCATGGGATAAAGCCCTTATGACGGACTGCTCCAAGCATTGTTCCTGCTGTGAGATAGTATCTTAGGTTGTTCTCTTTGCAGGTTTTGTCAACGGCTTGGAGAATTTCGAGAATTTTCATCTGTAGCGGACGTATTTCGTAGTTTGCCATAACTTTCAAATTTTCAAATCCTTAATCTTGTTGTAATCCTCCACGGTGTCTATCTCCATCGAGAAAAAGCCGGTGGTGTCCAAATATTTGAAAACGTGTCCCTGCGGAATCAGACGCTCGAAAGCCTTTTCATAGAAAACGTTAGAAAGACCCTCGTTGTCGATCATCTGATGGAGTTCCTTAAATAATGCTGATGAATAATCAGCCGACATTTTTTCTAAGCCTACCGATTCGCCTATGGCTTTTTCTATGCTGCAGACCTTGCTTATTTCAAGTACGTTGCGGTTGAGGTCGGCAATAATTTTGATTTCCTCCTCGCCGAGTTCGTGACGGTTCATGGCAAGCACGTTGGGATTCTCGTCTGCCAAGAGTGCTGCAATTATCTCGTGCGAAAACAGTATGTCGCTGTCCGACAGGATAAAGTCTTCGCCTTTGGCATATTCTTCCGCCAAAAACAGCGAATAGATATTGTTGGTGGTGGCAAAATCCTTGTTGGTAACAATCTGGATGTTAAGACCGGGGAATTTGCACGTTACAAAAGTCTGTATCATCTCCTCCAGATATCCGGTAACAATCAGGAAATCAGTTATTCCGTTAGCCACAAAATTATCCAAGGTGCGTTCCAAAAGTGTCTTACCGTTAACTTTCAGAAGGCATTTAGGAGTGTTTTCGGTTAATGGGCGTAGGCGCGAGGCTGTTCCGGCGGCAAGGATTACGGCTTTCATTTTCCAGCAACTTTTTTAATTGTGTCGATAACGATTCGGTTTTGTTCAGGACGACCGAGGGTTATGCGGAGATGCGTATTTATGTCGGGCTCGTTCATAAACTTTATCTTGTAGTCCATTGATTTAAGGGCTTCTTGCAAAGGTTCTTTTAACTCAATAGGATATTTTATCAATATGAAGTTGGCCTGCGACTTGTATACTTTGAATCCCGGGAGCGCACCTATTTCGGCCTCATAAAGCTTGCGGTCTTGGTTCATTTTGTCGGCTATGCCACGGTAATAATCTGTGGCTTTGAGTGCTGCGATGGCAAGTTCCTCAGAAATGCGGTTGTAGCCGAGATACTTGTTGCCAAAGCGGTTGAACTTGCCAAGTCCGTTGCCTGTAAAACCGAATCCCATACGCAGTCCGGGAAGTCCGTAAAACTTGCTTAGTGTTCTTACAATTAACAGATTAGGAAACTCGTCTATCAGACGTTTAATGTAGCTGTTGTCGCGGTTTACGTACGAAGCGTAAGCCTCGTCTATAATAATAAAGGTGTTTTTTGGGGCTTCTTGCAAGAGCTTCTCGATCTGGTCTGGCGCGAGGGCGTTGCCAGTTGGATTGTTCGGTGATGCTAAGAGCAGAATTTTAGGATTAAGCTCGTGAAGCATATTTATGAGCGTGTCCATATCGTAGCGGTATGTGTCGCCGTCCTCGTAAAGAGGGTATTGAACAGTCTCGCCGTCTACCTCGTCGGCTATCGACTTGTAGTACCACCACGAAAACTTGGGAACAAGCATTTTCCTATTGTTGTCGGGCAGGGTAAGGAAGTAGTGCACCGCCTCTTTTAAAAGATCTTCGCCGCCGTAGCCGAGCATAATCTGCTTTTCGTCGATGCCGTATTCCTCGGAAAGGAACACCGAAAAAATGCTCTTTTTGCCCTCGTCGTAAATGCGGGTGTAAAATCCCAGTTTCTGAGTGTCAAAGTTTTTTAACGCCTCCAACACCTCAGGCGCGGGAGCAAAGTTGAATTCGTTTCTGTCTAAAAAGTTCATGTTTCGCTACTAAAATATTCGTCCGCAAAATTACTCATTATTACGATTTAAATCTAATTTTCACCGCAAAAAAAATCTGCGCTTGGCATTTTTATCCTAAATTTGCACTTAAAACACATAAACATGAACCGAAATTTATCCACACTGCTATGTTCTATGCTCCATTTTTTTGTGGACGGACTATGTTTGTGCGCTCTTTACCTTGCCTCGGGCGGTGCCAATGCCGACAACGTTGTCCCAATTTTTATGACGTACAACCTCTTGGCATTTGCCACTCAGCCGTTTACAGGTATCATCGCCGACAAGGTGGGAAAAAAACATTGGATGCTTCTTTTGAGCGTTTTGATGCTGTTGGCTGCTGTGGTTTCGGCATCAACGGCATCGATTAACGGCGGTGCTGCCCCGTTGTTTGCATTAACGGCGGTAACGGCTGGTGTGGGTAATTCGCTGTTTCACGTCTGGGGAGGCAAGCTAACAGCCTTGAAGACTGGCAACAACATCTGCGCATTGGGAGTGTTTGTTTCCACAGGTGCGTTGGGATTGGCAATCGGATATGTTTTATGTTCGTGGACATTACTCTACACCTTAATAATATTGATAGCCGTGGTCTCGCTGATATACCTGCTTAACGACGATGAAAAACCTGTTATATCCACTGACGGCAGTTACAAAAGCCGAAAAACATCTCTGGTTGTAATAATTATCTCATTGTTAGCACTTTTTGTAATGCTGCGTTCGCTGTTTGGCGAATTGTTTTCAACGGGCAGCACCGAAAAAAACACCTTCACTGTGCTGCTTACCAGCGGATTGGCAATGGCAGGCAAAATGTCGGGAGGATTTATAGCTAAACTTATAGGAAACTCCAAAGCATTTATAATCACCGCTGTATCGGCTGTGGTTTGCATGATATTAAAGAATTGTTCGCCTATTTTGGCACCAGCAGGATTGTTTCTGATAAACTGCACCATGCCCATAACGCTATTCTGGGCAAACAAGACTTTACCCGGTCGCGAAGGATTGGCATTCGGAATTTTAGCGGCTGCACTTATGCCCGGATATTTATTAAGTCTGATTTAAAAGATGATATTTTTGCACTACATATATCCGCTTGTAGCCACAATAATCATTGAGTTTATTGTACTTAGGCTGCTAAAGGAAAACAATAATAAAGTATTGCTTTCGTCGGTAATTATCAACACGATCACCAATCTACCGCTCAACCTATTCGTACCCAAAGATATGGTTTCGATTGGCATTGCCGAGGTGGCTATTGTGGTGATTGAGGCTATCTGGTACTGCTTTTTTGTAAAAGATATTAAAAAGGCGATGATTTACAGTGCATTGTGCAATACGATAAGTTTTTTTACAGGATTGCTGATAGATATTGCGGTTTATTTATTCACCCATTAAAATTTATTAGTTATATTTGCGAAAATTTATTACTAACTCTAAAAACCATCGCTATGACACTATTAGACATCATCGATCCCAATCCTTGCCAAAACGTCACCGCCACCACATTGATAGCCATTGCCGCAGCCACCACAGTAGTGATTGCCCTCTGTGCATTCTTTATCTACAAATACCGCAAAGAGCACTAAATTGTTTCATCATGTACACATTATTAGACGTAATTGAACCTGACATTCTGCCTAACTACGCTTCTGAGCCGGTTCAAGTACCCGACACATTAACCAGCTCTCCCGCAGATAGTGCGCCCGACAGCTCAACAATCCAAAGCGACGAACCCAGCGACGCACAACAGCAAATCAACAGTTCCTCGCTCCTCGCCACCACAGCAGTAGCAGCAGTAGTAATGCTTATACTTTGCTTTGTGCTTATTGCTAAGTATCGTAAAAGGGTGGGATAGGGGAATCCCGCTTTATAAGTATCTCTCGGGGTAGATTTGAGAATTTTTTGGCGGAGATTTGAGAATTTTTCGGCGGAGAATTTTCCATTTTTCTCCGAAAAACATATACGCTAATTAAAAAAATATCTGTAAATTTATCGTCGTAAAAAAAACACATATTTTGTTTAACCCAAATATTTAAAGCTATGAGCCAAAATCCATCAAACTTGACCAAAAGTCAACGGGGGGGGGGTAAATCGTAGATTTTATTTTACATTACTCCTCGCCCTGTTGTTAGTCTTACCCACATTGACGGCACGTGCCGACGGCGGAGAGCCCGCCCTTGTCGACGGTTATTACCAAATCTCCACCGCCGAACAGCTCCTTTGGTTCGCCAACTACGTTAACAGCGGCAACACCACTGCCAATGCCGAATTAATCAACGACATTGTGCTCAACGAAAACCTTTTGGATAAAATAGAAAAAGGCGAAACCGAAAACCTCGTTAGTTGGATTCCTATCGGCACGTATGAAAACTCTTTCAGAGGTAGTTTTAAATCTAACTATCACACTATTAGCGGATTGTATATAAATAATCCAACACTGGATTGCGTTGGATTTTTTGGATGTACTTGGGGAAGAAATAATTTAATGCACATCTCAATAAATGATTCGTATTTTGCAGGACACGATTATGTAGGCGGTATAATAGGATATAGAGATGGCAATGGCTACGCTGACGATTGGGGCTATGGACACTTAAGTAATTCATATTTTCGTGGCACAGTTTTCGGCAACAACTATGTAGGCGGTATTGCCGGCTATACCGAAACGTTTATGCATTCATGTTACGTTGTCGCTAATGTATCTGGCAACAGCAATGTAGGTGCTATTATCGGCAGCAAGGGAGAAAAAAAAATGCCGCCTTTTAGAGATTTCTATTACGACAATTCTCTCACTACTCTCAAAGCTCTCGGCTACACTGTCGCAGATGATGCAGAAAACAACGTCATCGGCAAAGCCTCTGCATCTTTTCACAACGGCGAAATTGCTTATTTATTTGGGTTCTTCAATCAAGACTTGTCCGACCTTGATTCTTATCCTGAATTTGTAGGCAAGTACGTTCACCAGAACCTCGACGGCAACGGTTACCACAACCCCGAATACGTGGACGGACATTGCTCGCACTGCATCAAATACAAATACAAGATACCTGAACAGGATGATAACGGCGTGTACCAAATCTCCACCGCCGACGAACTTTACGGCTTCATGCACTTGGTAAATACTGGCGACAACCATATAAACGCCGTTTTAACCAACGATATAGTTGTTAATGAGAACGTTCTTGAAAAAGTGCACAGCGGAAACACCGATGGTCTGAGAGAATGGTATTCGATTGGCTGGCAAGCATATGCGGGTTACATATTAAATAATTGTCAATACGCAGGTGTGTTCGATGGCAATTTTCACACTATCAGCGGTCTGTATTTTGACAGCAAAATTAAAGAAGAAGGTCAAGTAGGCTTATTCGCTAACGTTTTAGGTACAATTAATAATGTCATTGTCAAAGATGCATTTTTTAAAGGTATTTGTACAATTGGCGGTATAACCAATAATATTGGAAATGACGGATTCCTCACAACGAATCCAGTTATAGAAAACTGTATTTTCGATGGAGAAATTGTTAGTGAACGCCCCTGCGGGGGAATTTGTTGTATGGCATTGCGTGCAACAGCATCATGTGAATCATATGGAAGTATCACAATCAAAAATTGTATAAACATTGGCAAAATTATCAGTGAATCAAATTATACAGGTGGCATACTCGGCACAGATTGGTCAAATAAAACATCTGTTATTAATTGCTACAATGCTGGCGAAATAAAGACAGGAGATTGGCTCGAAGTCGGCGGTATTTGCGGCTCAGGTGGCGTACATACTATCACCAATTGCTACAACACAGGCAAAATATCTCACGGATTTAGTATTTATTGCAATAACCGTCTCGATGGTGGTAATGCTATTAACAGCTATAACAATCAGGATATTTGTAATTTGCATTTGGTCTTGAATGATAATTATATCGGCAACACCACCACAGCCACCCTCTGCAACGGCACACTTCCCGAAGGCTTCTCGTCCGACGACTGGATTGCCGGTAAGACAGAGACAGCCGACAACGGAACGACCACCTATACCTTTCCCCACTTGAAAGTATTCGACGGCAAGTATCCGGCTTTTAGCATAGAGTACAAGCAACCCGTGTCTATCAAGGTAGAAACAATTCCAACAAAGGTGGAATACAATGAGGGTGAAAAATTCGATGCCACAGGTATCAAAATCGTATTCGTATATGCTGACGAAAGCACCATGGCAGTTGATGATATTACGAATTTTACTTTTCCTTGCTTGATTACATTTACTGACTTTAATAACATTAAGCTCGGTGAACAGACAATTACAGTAAAATATAAAGGTGAGGCAATAGGCGAGTTCACAGTTACCGTCAAAGAAACCACTTCCGAACCAGCCATCGTCAACGGTGTATACCAAATTACCTCAGCCTCTAAGCTCCTTTGGTTCGCCAACTACGTTAACAGCGGCAATACCAATGCCCAAGCCGAATTAATCGACGACATCGTGCTCAACGAAAACCTCTTGGACAAAATCGACAAAGGCGAAACCGAAAACCTCGTTACTTGGATTCCTATCGGCACGGAAGAAAATCAGTTTAAAGGCAGTTTTAATTCTAACAATCACACTATCAGTGGATTGTATATTAATAATTCCGAACAAGATTATGTGGGTCTTTTCGGATATACAAGTTGGAATTCTATATCAAACTGTTATGTAAAGGATTCCTATTTTGCAGGGCGCAACTATGTAGGCGGCATCTGTGGAAGAAATACAACAGTTACAAGTAATTCTTATTTCCGTGGCACTATTACCGGCAACAATTATATCGGCGGCATAATTGGATACCCGGAAAACACTGTCCAGTATTGTTATGTCGTTGGTAGCATTTCAGGCTCATCCAATGCAGGTGCTATTGTCGGCGGTATCAACAGCGAAAATACAAATCCGTCAATTTACAGTTGCTACTACGATAAGTATTGCACCACCCTCAAAGCCCTCGGTTACACGGGTCAGGATGATGAAGAAAATAATGTTTTAGGCAAGTCGCCCGACGAGTTCCATTCTGGCGAAATTGCTTATCTTATGGGATTCCGTCAAGATTTGTCCGATCCTGATTCTTATCCTGAATACGAAGGCAAGTACGTTCACCAGAACCTCAACGGCAACGGCTACCACAACCCCGAATACGAGAACGGTCATTGTAAATATTGCATCAATTACACCGTCAAAGCCCTTCCGCAAAAGGTTAATGGTGTCTATCAGATATCCAACGCCGAAGAACTTTACGGCTTTATGCACTTGGTAAATAACGGCGAGAACAATGCCGACGCTGTGCTTACCGCCGACATTGTGGTAAATGAGAACGTCCTCGAAAAAGTACACAGCGGAAACACCGCCGGATTGAGAGAATGGTATTCGATTGGCGACAATGGCTATGCAGGTTTTGTAGAAACCAACTGCGAATATGGCGGAGTGTTCGATGGCAATTTCCATACTATCAGCGGATTGTATTACGATAGTAAACTGGTTGGAAATTCGCAATGTGGTTTGTTCTCAGGTGTGAACAACACAGTTAAGAATGTGATTGTCAAAGACACATATTTCGGTAACAGTGCCACTGCTTCAGGCGGTATCGCACGTTATATACAAGGGGCCTATGGTTCTAATATTTCTCCCGTAATAGAAAACTGTATTTTCGATGGCGAAATTAACGCCCAAAATGCAGGAGGTATTGTTTATTCTTCGACTTCTTTGAATGGTGGCACAATCAAGAATTGCATACACTTTGGCAAAATCACCTGCTCTTTTGATGCAATAGGAACAGGAGGTATACTCGGCGGATGTTTTAGTGATAATACATCTATTATTAATTGCTATAATACGGGCGAAATATTATGTACTCATCCATTACACGACAATACCACGAGTGGCATCGGCGGTATCTGCGGCGGAGGTTCTTTTAAGGCAATCACCAATTGCTACAACACCGGCAAAGTATCACACGGATATAGTATTATAGGTGCGTATTGGGGTTCTATGGAAATCACTAACACCTATAATAATACAGATATATGCGATTTGCCGCACATTGCCTACAGTAGTTACTTAGCCAACGACATCAACACCGCCACCCTCTGCAACGGCACACTACCCGAAGGCTTCTCGTCCGACGACTGGGTTGCCGGCAAGACCGAAACCGATGACAACGGAACAATCACCTACACCTTTCCGCACCTGAAAGTGTTCGACGGCAAGTATCCGGCGTACAGCATAACCAAACCCAGCGTTAAATCCATCGCAATCAAAACCCCGCCCTCTCAGACGGAATACGCATTGGGAGAGGATTTGAATAAGGACGGCTTGGTGGTAACTTTCACATACTCCGACCATACCACAATCGATGTTGATTATTACGGTTCTTATGACCAGACATCCACCGAATTCCAACTTAATAACAGCCTTATGGATTCTGATTTTGACAACACCTCCACTGGCAAAAAGACCGTTACCATTACCTACAACGACGATTTGACAGCCGAATTCGACGTTACAGTAGTTGACAAAGGCAAATGCGGATACCAGTATCTCGACGAAGACGGTACGCTTACATTCTACTACGGCAACTACCGAAACGGTGCTGGATATATCGGTGAGAGTGGTTGTTCAAAGTCATTTGAAAATGAAAAAGTCAAAAAAGCCGTTTTCGACCCGTCGTTCATAGAGTTTAAGCCGACAAACTTAAATAGTATGTTCGGTTTTTATCCTAATCTGCAAGAGATTGTAGATATGGACAAATACCTCAACACCGAGGAAGTTGTTAATATGGCGTGGATGTTTGGATGTTGCCCGCTTACAACATTGGATTTGAGCACTTTCGACACAAGAAAGGTAAAGTATATGAATGGTATGTTCGCTGACTTTTCTGGTCAGACCAACTTCAAAACCATCTATGTCGGTGACAAATGGAGTACCGAGAATGTGGAACCCTGTATGATGTTCTTGAACTGCACCAACCTTGTCGGAGAGAAAGGCACAAAATGTAATAATGAAGGACGTTGGGATAACACTGACCTTATCTACGCCCGCGTAGACGGCGGCGAGGATGCTCCGGGATACTTTACATACAAGGCAGTCGTAACCCCTGTTGACACAGTGTTTACCGCTCCGACCAAACTCTCCTACATCGAAGGCGAGGAACTTGACCTCACAGGCGGCAAAATCACAATCGTTTTCAGTGACGAAACCACCGAGGATATTGACCTTACCAACGCAGATGTAACCCTTTCGGCATTTGACAACACAGCAATAGGCGAGCAGGTTATTACAGTAAAATATAAAGGTGTAGAAATCGGCACGTTTACTGTTACCGTTGCCAAGCCCGAACCTTCCGAAAAAGAGGCGTATGCAGTATTTGATGCCACCACCGGCACACTTACT
>JAFYFR010000063.1 GCA_017543645.1 Bacteroidales bacterium | reverse complement strand
GAAAATGTAGCCCACGCGGGCCGCCGCCGATTGCGCAATGTGCTCCACAATGCCAGGCTCGCGCAGCCGTCCGCCCTTGCAGAAGATGTTGCCGTCGGCCACCGTCAACCCCGACCGCGACACACCGTCCTCAATGCCGTAGAAGGCGTCCACCATAACCATTGGCGGGCGCTGCGGGATGAGCGTCAATATCTGTGCGTCTTTAAGCTTCGGTTCGGTCATAATGCCGTTTCATTCTGATTAAGCGTGCAAAAATATTCGCTTTAGGGATTTAATTCAAGTGCGCGTTTAAAAATTCGGGGTATTTGGCGGAATTTTTGATTAACCAGTTCTATGTATCGTAAAAAATGGCGTGTCGGGCTGTCTACTAAATTAGGTTAGTTTGGGTTGGGGTGTCAATTTTTTTAGAAAAGAGAGACGTTAAATTATGCAAATAGCATTATGCTATCAGCATAATGCTGGCGACATAATTATGTAAATGCTTTCAGTAATAAGCATTTACACTTGGGAGAATATCAAAATGTTTAGCAAAAAAACGTGCGTTTGTCCGAAAAATCAAAATGTTTGTTTTTTTGCGATAGTTGGCAACTATGCACAAAAAAACCGCGTGTAATACGCGGCTTTTAATCGGCTACGATTTTGAGAATCGAAACTTTTGCGCCGTTCAGCTCAAATAGGGTGTTGAAGTCTTCAGGCGACTCCTCATCTAATCATTTGACGAACACTGCTGGCACGCTTTCGATAACCTTCTTTGCCAAATTTTTGTCGTGCCTTCAATCTTATTATTGTTCTTTCGCCGTATTTGCAGCAACATTTGAAGCAACAGCGGATGCAACAGCGGAAGTGGACATCGCATTAGCCATTGTCACTTCTCTCATTTGTTTTAATTCTTTGTTAGTGTTATATTGGTCAACACTTCCACCCAACGTGAACAAATCAATAAGAGCCCCTATTCCACATAGGCCTCCTGTAATCATCCATAAAAGACCTGTTCCTATTTTTCCAAGATAGAAACGATGGAACCCGAGACATCCGAAAAATGAAAGCAACCAAAGTAAATAAGCTGTACCTTTTGACTTCATAGCGATATTATTTTAGTTAATAATGATTATGAATTCGAGGCTAACAATAGCCAATCAGAATATATCCACCTCTTACGGCTTCGGTGGTCTTGCCGTGACAATGTTAGTTACAAAAGCACAATAATGTGGTTATATCCATCGCCCAAAAGAGGCACCAAACCCCGCCCATTTTGGGCGATGCAGAGCGGAAAAAGGAGAGAATGTTAAAAGTTAAGCCTAAAACCCAAAAACTATAGTAATTCAGAGTAATGTTTGAAGAAATCGTACTGAAGTGCTTTTGAGATTACAAACAGTTGGTGAGTGTCAATGACCGATTTAAGGAAAATTTTACCGATAGTCCGCGGGTGACACGACAATTGTTTCGCCAACCACGCGTTGCTGCGTCCCTGCCTGTGCAGTTCGGCACGTATAAGTTCTCCTATTTGTGGATATTCGTTCATTTTGATTCCGACAAGCCCCGCTCGTTTGTCAGCAATCAAAAAAAGAAAAGCGTTAGCCGTCCGTATGATTGCTTATTCCGTCTCGAAGGCTCTGGAAAAACCGTTGGTGATAATAAGCACGAAACGGCTCACGCCTTAAAGCGTGAACCTTTCGCCATATTCTTTCACCTAATAAATTTTCCAGATTTTTCGAAACGAAGAACAAAAGCGTAAAGCCCAATTATTTAATGTTCAAACTTTTATATTCTACACATTTGTTTTTAATTATTAAACCAAATATATAATAATCTTCACTTTTCTATTTCACCTTGCACTCCACAATAGTGTGGCCAAGGCCGACGCCGTCGTGCATTGCGGTCACTTGCAGGCCGGCGGCCTCAATGCAGCGTTTCATATCGTCGGAATGATACATTTTGCTGTTGCCGTTGGCCAGGGCGGTGAAATAAACGCTTGTCATTGTCAGGTCGAAGGCGGCGGTCTCAAAACGTTGGCGGTCCCAGAAAGTCTCCATAATGAAGACGGTGCTGTCCTTCGTCATCGAGCGTGCGGCGCGGGTGAGAATGCTAGTCACTTCGGATTCAGAGAAGCAGTCAAGGAACTGACTCATCCAAATGGCGTCGAAGCCTGTTGGGAACGGCACCGCGGGGTCGAGCAGGTTGGCTCCGTGGCCGTGAATGCGGTCGGCGCCGTCGAGCCCGGCGGTCTGCTTTTTCATCATCTCAATCTGCTGCGGAAGGTCCATAATGGTGACATTCACATCTTTGTCGAACGTGACGCACTGTGTGGCCCATCGGCCGGTGTTGCCGCCAACGTCGAGCAGCGTGCGCGGGTGGTTGGCGAAGACGATTTGAAGGGCTTCGGCAAACGAGTTGTCGCTGTAGAAATGGTCGAACCCGAACCAACTTTTCTGCACCTCGGGCGGCAGTTGCGACAGTCCCTCATAAATTGTCGGCCACTGTCCGAACACCTTCAAACCTTCGGGCTTGCCGTTCAAGAGCGACTCCTCTAACCTGAACAGTCCCAGATAGTTGACATCGTGATTAAAGTTCAGATTGGCGTTCACCATTGTGTCGTTGATAAGGAACCAGCCGGCTTTGGTGATTTTGTAGTGCTCGTCGGCAAAAATCACAGTGCCGATTGAGAGCGACGCCTCGAGCAGCACTTGCGCGGCATACTCGGTGAGT
>JAFYFR010000062.1 GCA_017543645.1 Bacteroidales bacterium | reverse complement strand
AGGGAAGTGCTGGGGCGGCGGTGATTATAGGCGTTTTGAGTGAGGGGAACAGCCGGCGGGGCACACGTTTTGGCTGTCTTCGCACTATGGATGCCTTAAACGTGCGCCCGACATACACGACACCGCACTATGGACGCCTTAAACATGCACCCGACATACACGACACCGCACTATGGACGCCTTAAACATGTGCCCGACATACACGACACCGCACTAAACTCGCCTTAAACATGCACCCGACATACACGACATTAGTGCAAACCCTACATAATCATATACCATTTTATCACATCATTAGTCAACAGACTTATTATTTGGGTGTTTTACAACTATAATATTATACTATTATTGACTACAAAGCAAATATTTATGTATATCATTTCACTAATGATGCTTTACAATGGTGGATGTTAACGTGTTACTTAGTCCGAGGATAAGGAAAAAAATGCGTCTTTATTAAAAAAAGTCCTGCTTCCTTGCGGTTTTATCCTAATTAGTTTAAGGTAAGTATAAAAACTATTTTTCTTTTTCCGTAAAAAAATTGCCGCTAATCAAAATACTTTTATTAATTTTGCCAAAAATCGTAGACCTATGGAATTTACAGCTAAAATGATAGCCGACTACTTGCACGGCGAAGTAGAAGGCAATGAAAACGCAATAGTAAGCTCATTAGCCAAAATCGAAGAGGCCACCTCAGGGCAGCTCTCCTTCCTGTCGAACCCTAAGTATACACCTTATATATATACAACAAAGGCTTCGATAGTGCTTGTTAATAAAGATTTTAAACCCGAACAGCCTGTATCGGCCACACTCATACGTGTGGAAAACTCTTACGACTGCCTTGCCCAGTTGCTCACCCTGTACCAACAAAGCTTGCCTCAGCCCGAAGGTGTGGAGCAGCCATCGTTTATAGCCGACGGTGTGCAGCTGCCACAGAAGGTCTACATAGGCGCATTCGCTTACATCGGCAAGGGCGTTACTATTGGCAAAAACTTCAAGGCATACCCGCAAGTGTATGTTGGCAAAAATGTTAAAATCGGCGACAATGTAACACTCTATCCGGGTGTTAAGATATATGCCGACTGCGTTATCGGCAACAACGTAACACTCCATGCCGGCGTGGTAATAGGCGGCGACGGATTCGGCTTTGCCCCCGAAAAAGACGGCACTTACACCAAGATACCCCAGATTGGCAACGTTATTATAGAAGATAACGTGGAGATAGGCGCGAACACCACCGTAGACCGTGCCACAATGGGCAGCACCGTTATACACAAGGGCGCAAAGCTCGACAACCTTATCCAAGTGGCTCACAACTGCCACGTGGGCAGCAACACCGTTATGGCGGCGCAGTGCGGCATAGCAGGCAGCACCAAGATAGGCGCCAACTGCATGATAGGCGGACAGGTAGGATTCGCAGGGCACATCACCGTGGCCGACGGCGCAAAGATAGGCGCGCAGTCGGGTATCGACACGGCAATAAAGGACACCTCTACATACTACCTCGGCGCTCCGGCCATTCCGCTGAAGAGCTTCTACAAGAGCCACATAATATTTAAGAAACTTCCCGACCTCGACCGTCAGGTTTACGAACTACAGAAACAGATTAAAGAACTCCAAGAAAAATTAAAATAACATGGCAGAGAAACAGAAAACCATTAAGCAGCCCGGCGCAACGCTCAAAGGCAAAGGCCTGCACACAGGCGTGGCAGTAGAGATGACATTCAAGCCCGCTCCCGAAAACTTCGGCTACCGTTTTAAACGTATCGACCTTGAAAACCAACCCGAAATACGCGCCATAGTAGACAACGTTACCGACACCACACGCAGCACCACAATCGAAGAAAACGGCGCAAAGGTGGGCACTATCGAGCACGTTATGTCGGCAGTTTATGCTCTCGGCATCGACAATATCTTGATAGAGATTAACGCGCCCGAAACCCCGATACTCGACGGTTGCTCAGCTACATTTGTTAAAAACCTCTTGGAGGCAGGCATTGTAGAGCAAGAAGCCGAAAAAGTTTACTACGTTGTAAAAAACAATATCAATTACAGCGACGAGGAAAAGGGCATAGAGCTGATGACCTTCCCCGACGACAATATATCGTTTAATGTAATGGTAGACTACAACTCGCCCGTGCTTGGCAACCAGTATGCCACATTAAACTCGTTTAAGACATATCCCGAAGAGATTGCCCCCTGCAAGACTTTCTGTTTCTTGCGCGAAGTGGAATACCTTGTTAACAACAACCTGATAAAAGGCGGCACGCTCAACAACGCCCTTGTGATAATGGATTCGGAAAAAACACAGGAAGAACTCAACACTTTGTCAGACAAGCTCGGCCGTCCGAGAGTTAATGCCAAGGGCCGCGGCATACTCAACGAAGAGGAGCTGATATTTGCCAACGAGCCAGCACGCCACAAGCTACTCGACCTCGTGGGCGACCTCGCCCTCATTGGTATGCCCATCAAGGGCAAAATCCTCGCCACACGTCCCGGACACGCGTCAAACGTACAGTTTGCCAAACTTATCCGTCAGGAAATCAAGAAATCGAAACAGAAAGGTCAGAAGGTGGAGTTTGACATAACCAAACCCGCCATCATCGACATCAACCGCATTAAGGAGATTATGCCCCACCGCTATCCCTTCCTCTTGGTAGACAAGATTATAGAGATGACCAAAACCGAGATTGTGGGTATCAAAAATATCACATTCAACGAGCCGTTCTTCCAAGGCCACTTCCCGGGCGAACCCGTTATGCCGGGCGTGCTTCAGATAGAGGCAATGGCGCAGACAGGCGGCATCCTCGTGCTCAGCAACGTAGACGAACCCGAGCACTACTCAACATATTTCGTTAAAATCGACAAAGTTAAGTTCAAAGGCAAAGTAATACCCGGCGACGTGCTCGTATTCAAACTCGAGCTCACCGAGCCAATCCGCCGAGGCATAGTTTCGATGCGCGGACAGGCTTTTGTTAACGGATCGGTTGTAAGCGAGGGCGAACTTACCGCAATGATTACTAAAAACAGATAAAACAAACTGATTATGATACATCAATTTTCAGAAGTGCACCCCGGCGCAAAAATCGGCAAGGATGTTACAATCGGTCCGTTCTGCGTTGTGGACGACGACGTAGAGATAGGCGACGGCTGCACGCTTGTTTCCAACGTCCACATTATGTCGGGGTCACGTATAGGCAAAAACAACAGGTTTTTCCCGGGCGCGTGCATCGGCGCCATTCCCCAAGACCTTAAGTTCGTAGGCGAATACACCACCCTCGAGCTCGGCGACAACAACACCATCCGCGAATGTGTTACCCTCAACCGCGGCACAGCCTCCAAGGGCAAGACCGTTATCGGCAGCAATAACCTTATAATGGCATACTGCCACGTGGGACACGACTGCGTGATCGGAAGCCATATCATCATTTCTAACGCTACACAGATAGCCGGCGAGGTAACTATCGACGACTGGGCTGTGATAGGCGGCGGCTCGGCCATTCTGCAGTTCTCTAACATCGGCACGCACTCTATGACCAGCGGAATGTCGGGCGTACAGAAAGACGTGCCCCCGTATGTCAAATGCGGACGCGAACCGCTGCAATACTGCGGAATCAACATCGTGGGCCTCACCCGCCGCGGATTCGCACAAGACACCATCAACCTTATACACGACTGCTACCGCATTATATTCCAGCAGGGGCTTAACACCACACAAGCGTTAAAAAAACTCGAAAGCGACATTCCCGCCTGTCCCGAACGCGACGAGATAATCAAATTTATCAACAAATCGAAACACGGAATTATCAAGGGGATGAAGTAATTATTTAAAACAAGTTTACTGAGTTGAAATGAAACATTACCAAAAAGCTAACGGAGAGGGGTATAAAGGCCTCTTCACCCTCGCATTGTTTATGCTGCTGTTGGTAGCCACGGCGGGCTTGGCGGAGGAACCAATCATCGTAGATGGACTTTATTACGCATTAAACGATGATAATAAAACTGTAACTATATATAGTTACGACACACAAAATCTGCCCACAGAAGTAACTATCCCGTCCCAAATTAATTATAATGGTGCGGTATACCCTGTTACAGCCATTGCTATTGGAGCATTCCGTTCCTGCACCAACCTTGCAAAAGTAACATTTCCGAAGGACAGCAAGCTAACGACAATAAACATTGGAGCGTTCAATGGCTGCAAAAGCCTCGAATCGTTTACCATACCGGGCAGCGTTACCACACTCAATCCCAACATATTCACGGGCAGCGGCTTAAAAGAGCTGACAATAGAAGATGGCACAGCTGACTTAGTAATACCTGCCTCATTTTTAAATAGTCTTCAAACAATAACAACGGTGACGCTGCCAGCACGCGTTACAGAAATAGGTACTGCGGCATTTGCTGGCTGCACCAGCCTGGCAGAAGTAACATTCGCAAAGAAAAGCCGGTTAGAATCAATAGCTGCCGGTGCGCTCAATGGCTGCACAAGCCTCAAATCGTTTACCATACCGGGTAGCGTTACCACACTGGGCGCCGATATGTTCACGGGCAGCGGCATAAACGAACTTACAATAGAAGAGGGCGACGGCAAGACAGAGTTAGCAATACCGATAGCTTTTTTAAGCAATAACACGAATATAGAAAAGGTGTCGCTGCCAGCACGCGTTACTAAAATAGGGGATAGGGCATTTGCTGGCTGCACCAGACTGGCAGAAGTAACAATTGACACGAAAAACAGCAAGATGACCTCAATAGGAGCGTGGGCGTTCGCCAGTTGTGAAAGCCTCGAATCGTTTACCATACCGGGCAGCGTTACCACACTCAATAGCTACATATTCACTGGCAGCGGCTTAAAAGAGCTGACAATAGAAGAAGGCTCAGCTGTCTTAGTAATACCTGACTCATTTTTAACTGGTCTTCAAACAATAACAAAGGTGTCGCTGCCAGCACGCGTTACTAAAATAGGGAATGTTGCATTTGCTGGCTGCACCAGCCTTGCCGAAGTAACTATTGCTGAGAATGCCATGTTAACATCAATCGGAACTAATGCGTTTCAGAATTGTTCAAGTCTTGAATCATTCTTTATACCTGCCAATGTTACAACCATAGGGGATGGTGCTTTTGACTGCGCTGTAACGGTGGCAAAAGAAAACCAAAAATTCTCCGCTGAAGATGGCGTGCTGTTTGACAAGTATAAGACCATTCTGTACAGATGCCCCGTAACCAAGCAGGGCGCATACATTATACCCCAAACTGTAGAAAAGACAAATCAAATAGCATTTCTAAATTGTACTAAGCTAACCTCGGTAACAATTCCCTCTAAGCTTACCAAGATTGGTAATTTCAGTTTCAAAGGTTGCATAAACATCAGCGATGTATTCTGCGAAACAGACAAACCTACAAACATTCTATGGGAGGATGCCATTCGTGATTTCAAAGATAACGAAGCAACCATCATTCATGTACGCAAAGATGCCGAATTGTGCAACTCTTCTAACATCAACGCCACATTCATAAACGACGCAACGTTTAAGATAACGCCCAGCGGCGCGCTCACCATTTTGGAGTTTAACAAAGAAACAACCGCCGAATTACAAGGCGACTTAGACTACAACTCTAATCCATTTCTCGAAATTACTAATGAAACCCCGGTAGACAAGGTAGTTTTCTTCCGAAACTTTACCAAAGGTGTTACCGCCACTATTATGCTCCCATTCGGCTTTGCCGCCGGCAAGAATATAAAAGGCACGTTCCACACCATCACCAAAGTAGGCCCCGACGACCAAGGCGTATGGACCGCCAAATTATCAGACAAGATAACCGACATCAAAGCCAACACCCCGTACATATTCTCTCCCGCTGAGGACTTCACATCCATAGAATTCAAAGACGAAGGCGAAAACAAAATCACCCTCCAGCCCACCCGAACCATCAACCCCAACGGCACAAATGGCTGGGAGCTAATGGGCATATACTCTAAGTGGATATGGCAAGCAGATGCTACCAACGAATACGGATTTGCCGCCGTAAAGGTAGAAGAAGACGGAATAGAGGCAGGCGAGTTTGTGCTTGCAGGCAAAGGCGCGTGGATTGATCCTATGCGCTGCTACCTTACCTACACAGGTAACGACAACCCCTTCACCGCCAAAGCTGCCACCGTGTTCCCCGACCGCATCCGCGTGGTGTTCCCCAGCGGCAACAACAACGAAGAAGACAACGAAATCTCCACCGACCCCGCCGAGGTAGTAACCCCCGTATCGTCAGTATCCGAAACCGAGGAAACAAAAGTATGGTCGTTTGGCGGCACAATCTATATCGATGCTCAGCCCGATATGGATTACTCCATAGTAGACCTCAGCGGCCGCACCATTAAATCTGCCACCACAGAATCAACACACGAGGAATTATCTCTCGCCAAATCAGGTATATTCATCGTAACAATCGGCGGAAAAACGTACAAAGTGAGCGTGAATTAATGGATAATTCATAATCGCATTTTATTTGTTCTTTATGAACACATCCATCTGTGGGAATGGAATGTTAACTCCGGCTCTGTCTAAGGCTTTCTTACCTTGCTCCATATTGTAGAAATAGACGTCCCAATAGTCGGGGGGATTGCAGTAGGTGCTCTGGCGGATGTTTACGCTGCTGTCGCCGAGCGAATATACCACGCATACGGCGGGAGGGTCGGGCAATGCTCCGGGAGCGTTTTTGGCAACGTCTAAAAGGGTCTGCTTGGCGAGATCGATGTCGGCGTTGTAGTCGATGCTGAAAATGATGTCCACGCGGTTGGTGCCGTTAACAGTGTGGTTTACGATGTTGCCGTTGCTGAGAGCGGCGTTAGGGATTATGATAATGCGTCCCTGGGCGGTTTTAAGCTTGGTAGTGAAAATCTGAATGTCGTCTACTGTGCCGGTGTAGCCCTGCGCCTCTATCAAGTCGCCCACTTTGTAAGGTTTAAAGAGCAATATCAGCACGCCGCCGGCAAAGTTAGAGAGCGAGCCTTGCAACGCCATACCAATTGCCAAACCTGCCGCGCCGAGCATTGCCACAAACGATGTGGTTTCCACACCCACCATCTGCAGCACTGATATTATCAGCAGAATCCTTAATGCCACATTGATTATCGACTGCAGAAACGACCGTAGAGATACGTCTACATTGCGTTTTTCCATCAATAAGGCAATCAGCTTGACAATTTTCTTAATAATCCAAAAACCGCCAAACAGAACTACAATAGCCAAAAGCAACTTGGGTCCGTATGATACCACGAGCTTAACAGCCTCGTCCCAAATCTTTTCTGCAGAAATTACCAAGATACAATTCATAATTCATAATTCATAATTCACAATTCACAATTGTTTTGTCTTAGCTTGTTGCCAGAGAGCCTCCATTTCTTCCAAGGTCATTTGTTTAAGGGTTTTGCCCTGCTCTTTGGCTTTTTGCTCAATATAGTTGAAACGATAGGTGAATTTTTGGTTGGTGCGTTCGAGGGCGGTGTCGGCATTAACGTTGAACAATCGTCCGGCGTTGATCATTGCAAAAAGTACATCGCCAAATTCGGCTTCGGCTTTCTCTTGCGACATGTTGTCTACCTCGGCTTCAAATTCAGCAATTTCTTCTTTTACCTTATCCCACACATCGTGACGGTCGTTCCAATCAAAGCCCGATGATGCTGCTTTGTCGGATATTCGGTATGCCTTTATTATAGATGGCAATGCCGAAGGAATGCCTCCGAGTATGGTTTTGTTGCCGCCTTTTTCTTTGAGTTTTACCTGTTCCCACATTTTAGACACCTCTTCGGGAGTGGTGGCTTTGTAGTCGCCAAAAATATGCGGATGGCGGAACACGAGTTTTTCGTTAAGAGCATCGAACACGTCTTTGAGAGCAAACAGACCTTTTTCCTCTGCCATTATAGCGTATAGGATAATGTGCAAAAGCACGTCGCCAAGTTCTTTTTTAATGTCGGCGGGATGGTTTTTGATAATGGCGTCGCTAAGTTCGTACACCTCTTCGATAGATAGGGGGCGGATAGTTTCGGGAGTTTGTGCCGCATCCCACGGACATTCGCGGCGGATTTTGTAGATGTTGTTGAGCATTTGCTCAAACGATTGTTCAAGGTCTTTGTTGTTCATAGCTATTATATTTGAATACCCACAATGCAAATGTCGTCGCGCTGTGGCTGGTCTTGCTGCCATTGGGCAAGGGCGTTTTCGATATACTGTTTCTGCTTGTCGATCGAGAGCTGCGAGCTCTGCTGTATAATGTCGGCAAAACGCTGGCTGCCGATACATTTGCGGTCGGGGTTGTTCTGGTCGATAAAGCCGTCGGAGCTGAGGAATATACGGTCGCCGGAAGCGAGTGCGAAGGTACGGTCTTCGAAGACCTTCTGCTCCTCGTCGGCGCCACCGATAGATTTTTTAGTACCCTTGACTAACTGCGTGGCATTGTGCGCCATCTGATAGAAAGCGCAGTAAGATTTAGCTCCGGCAATGGTGACGTCGGCGGTATCTTTGCGCCGCTGAATCTTGGCGATTGTGATGTCGAGTCCGTCGGTGTTGTCGGTCTGACGCTGCTTGAGCATCTCCACCACCTTGTTCTGCATCTGCGAGAGAATCTGGGCAGGTGTTACGTCGGCGTTGGCGGCAGATATTTCGTCGAGGATGCGTATCATAAGCACGCTCATCATTGCGCCGGGGACGCCGTGTCCCGTGCAGTCGCCCACAGCCACAATGCTCGTGTCGGTAAGCACGCTGTGGGTAAACCAGTAGAAGTCGCCCGAGACAATGTCCTTTGGCCGGTAGATTACAAACGAGCGGTAGTATTTGCTGATAGTCTGAGGCAGTGGCAGTAGCAGCTGCTGTATAATCTGTGCGGAGCGGAGGCTGCCAGTTATCCTTCGGTTTTTGATTTCAAGATTTGCCGAAAGCTGTTTTAGCTCGCCGTTGTTCTCGATAAGCTTCTGCTCGGAGTTCTTTATTTCGGTGATGTCGTTTTCGATAATCACATACTTGCTAATCTTGTTAGCCTCCACCACGGGGGATATTGTGCTGAGTATCCATTTGGGACGTGTTCCGCCGATGTACTTAAAGTGGCATATCTGTGTTTTCTGGAGCTCGCGGCAGTTTTCGAGGGCGGTCTTGCGCGAAGTGTCGTTAGAATAAAAAAGGTTCTCGCCGTTCTCGAGGATATACTGGCGGAGGTTCTGGTTGTAAAGTTTCTCGAAGCCTGAGTTCACCCATGTGATTTTTCCAGTGCTGTCGGCCACGAGGAAGGCGTTGGATGTCTGGGCGGCTATCAGCGATAGCGACGTGAGGCCGGCCTGGGCTGCTTCTAACTCGCTCTGCCGTGTTTCGATGCCCTGGTTGCGCATATTCAGCCGCGCGTTGGCTTTGGAGAGCGACGCCCACCGGTAGGCGGCAAATGAGGCGAACGAGAGAATCAGCACGCCGCCCGAAACCAAAAGTATAATGGCTGTACGCTGCCTCTGGTTCTGTTCGTTGAGGTCGGTGATGGTCTGGATGCCCGATATGTAAACCTTACGGTCAAGATATTTGCACCGAAGCTCGCTTGGTAGGATGCAGCAGTTGCGGTTTAAGCCTCCGCACACTATGGTGTCCTGTGCGGAGGTGTAGCTCTGGAGGTACTCTAACGCCTTTGTTACATTGTTGTAATGCAAGTAATATTCCGACAAAGCCTTGCACGACTCGCACTTGAGCATCTGGTTGATGTCTGTGTCGGGAGATTCCATCACTGTGGAAAACGACTCGTAAGCGAGGTCGAACTTCTGCATAGCCACGTAGATTTTTCCCTTGATGAAATGGAGGTAGGTGAGGCGGCCGGGGGTGTGGTTGAACGAAAACGCCAAGTTTGCATATTTCAGCGCATCGCAGTACAAGTGTCTGTCGTAATAACATACTGCTGCCAGTAGCGAGGCGTAATATCCCGTCTCCTCGTCAGACTGCCTTACACATTCGGCGGAGAGCTGGCTGAATAGCTCAGCGAGGTATTTCTCGCTGCCGTGGGCAAGGCTGGAAGAAAGCGCGCTCATGCTGTCGGGCGAGAAGTTCTCTGATGCAGCTATTTTTTTTATTGCGGCGTAATAATGCTCCGCTTCATCAATCTGGTGCGCAATCAAACTGAAAGGAACTAACAACAAAGCGGCTAAAAGGACTATATTCTTCAACATCAATTTTCTTTTTCAATATTCTCCGAGTTGTATACAATTTGTTTTGCAAGCGGCTGCAAAAATGCAAATTATATTTTAAACCTCCAAAACTTTCAGCCGCTAAAAAAACTTAAAAAAAACTATCTGAACTGCTGCGCCCTTTCGGGGTCGAGCTCCAAGGTGCACACCACCACGCCATGGTCGCTCTTGTACTTGTCGGGCTTTTCGGCTGAGAAAGTCTGGTCGATAAGGTGGTCGTTGAAGACCTTTACCTGAGCCACACGGCCGGTGTAGCGGGGGTTTTCGGTAACAAGCTCCTGCGACACCATTATGTGGTCGAGGCTCTCGTACATGCCGTTGTGTATGTGGGTGTAATAGAAGTCCTGATAGCTTCGGCGCGCCTGTATATCCTTCACATGGTAAAGCACCACGTCCCAAGCGTTGCGTTTAACCTCGTCGGGGAGCTTGTGCTGCGGCACTTCGCCCGAAATAATCCTTGTGGTAACAGAGTTGCCGGTGTCGTTAACGTCGCCGAACACCACCACTGGATTGTCGCGCCCTTGGAGATAGTCGCACAGGATAGTCCTCACCGCCGACGACTCGGCAGCCCGGAGCATCAGCGAACGCACTTGGGCGCGGGCGAGGTCTATTGGGTTGTACTCTGATTCGCCTTCGTAAAAGATTGGACGCTTGGATTTGAGATGCACCACAAAGAATGTGATAATGCCGTAGTTAGGAATCAGCACCTTTACCTTCAGCACCGGACGTGTGAAGGTCTTGAAAGGGAGCGAGACAAGCTCTCCGCGCTGCATAAACGTTATCTGTGATTTCTTGGGGAAATATTCTATAAGCTGCACGTCCTGAATAGGATATCGCGATAGCAGAGCCACACGGGGCTGCTCGCCGTTTTCGCCTGGCATCACCACTTCAGCGCTCTGGTACAGCTTGTTCTGGCTGATGATGCGCTCGAGTGCCTCCAAGTGAAAGCATTCCTGAAAGCCAATCACGTCGGCGTTCATCTGGGTGAGCATATTGTTGATCCATTCAGCCTTGCGGTCAAAGTCGTACTGCGACAGCTTCATAGAGCCGTACATCTCCACGCCGGGAAGCATAAGGTTCATAAGGTTGAAAGTGCCTGTCTTTATTGTAATTATCTTCTGTGCCATAACTTCAAATATTTAACAGATTAAACTATCGCAAAAGTTACAAATTATTTTTGGTAAAATCAATAAAAATAAATTTTCTTTTTAAAAAAAATCTTTCTATCTTTGAGCGGTATATTTTTATAACCAAAATAACAATAAAACATCTAATTACACACCTTTATATTATATCATCTGTTGACAACAAAACTATCTTCAATAATTTATTATTTAAAAAAAATGGATAATTTAAAGCAAAAATTCCGAAAACACTTCATGGCGTTTATCGCCTTGATGCTGTTTGCTTTGTTTGCGACCGACGTGTCGGCGCAGACAGGCAGGCTTGTCATTGAAAAGGGCAACGCCAAAATCTACCAGTACGACGGCGAGTGGAAGCTCTACCACAACAAAGAAGTGGTGGCCCACGGCGAGGGCGTACTCGACATCAACAACCTCTCGCCCACGTTCAAATTGTTTTTGGACATGTTTGCCGAAACAGGCAAGGACGTTCGGTTCAACAAGAACGTAAACAAGGCGGAGTCTGCGACCTACGGGCCTCTGCTAAGGACGGCATGGAATCAGAGTCCCAAGCCCTACAACCACCTGTTCCCATTGATCATCTATCAGGACCAAAACGGACAAACAGTAGAGGAGCATCCGGTTGTAGGCTGCGTTACAGTTTCTTCGGCACAGATACTCAACTATTTCCGTTATTGCCAGCCGATTGTTGTCAACAAGCAATATGCTAATAGCAAGCACGAAGTAAAGCAATTCTCCGACTACTGCAAAATATCCAACGTTCAGCCCTATGGCAGTTATTGGCTTTACGACTGCGAAGTAAGCTATACGCCCGATTTCGTCAAAATCAATTCCGATGATGACGAACTAAGCAAATTTATGTTGGCGATAGCTATGAAACAAGGAGCGAGTTTCGGCAAAGACGGCACAGGAACAAGCACTTACGGACAACGTGACGCTTTTACCGAAGTTTACGGCTATGATGTAGAATCGTATGACATAGACCAGTTAGACAATAACCCCAAAGTAGCCAACGCTCTCAAAAACGGCATACCATTGATAATCGCCGGAGGATCGCACAGCTTTATTTTAGACGGATACAACGGCAGCGAATACCATATCGACTACGGCTGGGGCGGACACAACAACTGCTGGATGACAAGCTCTGCATTTGAATCTACCAAATACGGAGATGGCAATGCGTTCATACAGATTTGCAAGCCTAAAAACAGCACCATAATGCAGTCGGCGCCCAAATATCTCCACATAGTTACCAATGGCACCGACAATAAATACGACCTCAGCCTTGTAAACGGACTCTCCTACAAAGCCGAAGCGAAACTTGCTGCCGGCACACATAATTTCTATTTCGAATATGCCGACGGTTCTACCCTCGCTCCCTATACTCAAAGCCCGATAGCCATCAACGGAGACAACACAAAATTCCGCCATCACGGACACTATGTTTCATCTCCCGCCCAAATTACACTGCCTTACGGCTATACATTGGAGTTTGTTCACAACGCCGGTATCAACGAGATAAGCATTTCGGCCAAGGATATCGAACTTACCATTTCGGGTACTGTGTTAGATGCCAGCGGCAAACCTGTGGCCAACGCCATAGTTACTACCTCGCCGGCAAAACCTGTGGAGAAAACATCCGGCAAAGACAAGGAATCAGAAGGATCCGGATGGACTTTCACAAAAGAGAGCAATACATTCATCCCCGAATACGAATACCTGACAAACATTGAGGTATACGCATTTTACTACGGCAATCCCGGCAATCTGAAAGTTTATGTCACCAACGACAACAACGATATTATTTGGCAAAAGTCAGTTCCGCACACCTCCGTAAATACCAAGGGTACATCTGTTGTAGTTGACAACGGTTTAAAGCTGAACACCAACAAGAAATACACCGTTGTAATAGAACCTGAAAACGCAAGCACATCAGGCAACCTTTACTATTATCAGAGGGCAGCTGACAAAACCATGGCATACCATATAACCACTTGCAACGCGCCATATTTCAAAACCGGCAGCGACGGCAAGTATTCAATCTCAGTAACAAATCCTTTCAACGGAAAACTCTACGCACTTGTTGATGGCACCGAGTTTACCCCTCTGAGTTTCAATAATGCTACAACCGACCTTACAAATAAGGACTTCAAGCCCGGCACATCGTCTACAGTAACCATTTCGGGCAAGATATTAGACGAAAACTCCAACCCGATTTCTCCTGCCGAAGTATCTATCACCGCCGACAAATCAGGCACAACGGTTAAGACCGACGCCGACGGCAACTATAATATAGAGGTGTCGAAAAACTTCACAGGAAAGCTCTACGCATTTGCCAACGGATACACATTCGAGCCACTGTCGCTTAGCAACGTTGCAGGAAACCTCGTAGGCAAAGACCTCAAAGGCGTATCTGATTTTGTTACCGTTTCGGGCTTCGTATATAACGCAACCAACACACCTGTAGCCGACGCCACAGTATCGCTCAACGCCGACAAATCCAACGGCGTGAAGACATCTGCCAACGGCAGCTACTCTATCAAAGTAAGCAAAAACTACACCGGCAAGCTCTACGCGTTTGCCGAGGGAATCGACTTCGACCCTGTTGCTCTTACCACCGCTACAAAAGACGTAAGCGGTGTTGATTTCAAACAACCGTCTGATTTAATCACAATAACAGGAACGGTATATGATGAAAACGGCAAACCCATGGCTGGTGTCTATATCAACACCAGCGATAAAATACCGGAAGAAGTCGTATCAAACCAAGTTGCGAATACCAACAATTGTTATTTCCAGATCATTCAGGACTTTGTTTGTCCTTATATGACTATAGAATTCAAACCTCTGCACCAAAACATCACCAAGTTCCAATACTTCCTTGTCAAGGACGGCGATCCGGCACCTTGCACCATGACTCTACTAACTTCAAGTGGCCAAGAATTATGGAAGAAGGTATATACAGCGAATGATGCCCCGAAATACTCGTCCACGATAACGGAGGAGAATTTTAATATCACACTTAACGTGAACGAAACCTACAGAATCACATGGAAGGCTGAAAAATACGATGACCAGAACCAGTTCCTCGTAATGAAAAGTAGTGACGTCTCACCGAGTAAACCGATATACACCCTATACTCACTGCCTGACAATGCAGCAATTACTGACGCAGACGGAAGATATAGTATTATGGTTAAAAGGAATTCAAATCCTACAATCTATGCCATAGCCAGCGGAATTGATTTTGAACCCAAAGCGTTGTCAAACACCACCAGCGACTTAAGCGGCATCAACTTCTCTGGATTAAATACCTATAGAACTATTTCTGGTAAAGTATTAGACCGTGAGGGAAAAGGTGTAGCTAATGCCTACATCAACAGCGCCAACGAAAAGCCTTCGCCAACTCTCGAAAGCCAAAACGAACCAAGCGCTAAACAATGGGAGAATGCCAACAGTGCAAGTTTCAGACCGAAAGGAAGCCTTCTGACATCTATAGATTTGTGCATGACAACAAAAGGCAATCCCGGATTCATAACTCTGATTATAAGCGATGCTAATGAAAAACCAATCTGGCAAAAGAACATTACCGCAGAAGAATTATCAGGAAGCGACTCTTGGAAATCTATTAGTTTTGGTTCAGGAATCTCGGTAGAACCTTCCGCATTATACTATATCAGTGCTAAACGCGAAAAGGGTAATGACGCATCCAATTATTACTCATTTAACGTTGCCGAGAACGGAGAAATAGCCTACAGAATCTACTCTTCTACATTGTCGACAATTACCGACAAAGACGGCAACTACTCTTTACCAATAAAGAGAGGCTCCGACATAACATTGTACGCTATTGTAGACAACGTCAACTACTCTCCTCTGGTATTCACAAACGTTACGAAAGACCTTACCGAACAGAACTTCATAGCACCAACTATTACGCTCTACACAGTTTCGGGAACAGTAGTAGACGAAAACTCAGAGGCCATAGCCGGTGCTAAAGTATCCCTCGACGGCAAGGACGTAACCACCGATGCCTACGGAGCATTTGCTTTTACTGTAGAAGAAGGTTTCTCCGGCAATATCACCGCCACCGCCGAAGGCTTTACCTTCGACCCCGTAGCTCTCAGCAAAGTTTCTGCTAATCTAACAGAAAAGAACCTTGTTGGCAAGGTTGTTAAACAGACTGTAACTATCTCTGGTACAGTTACCGACCAAAACTCCACCGCCCTGTCAGGCGTAAAGGTATCGGTACAAGACCAGACAGCCACCACCAACGCCCAAGGCGAATACACGCTCACGGTAGAAAAAGGATTCTCAGGCAAGATTACCGCCACACTCGACGGCTACGAATTTGAGGAAATTGTGGTACGCAACGCAACAGCCGACAAAACCGAGGACTTCACCGGAACAAAGGTAATCACATCCGTAACCATCACCGGCAAGGTGCTTGACGAAAACTCCAAAGGCATCAGCGGCGCAACCGTATCAGCCAACGGCAAAACTGCCACAACAGATGCAAAAGGAGTGTACTCATTAGTTGTATCGGTTGGCTTCTCGGGCAAGATGTCGGTTACTGCCGACGGCTACGAGTTCGACCCTGTTGCCATCCGCAACATCAGAGCAGACAAAGCGCAGAATTTCATAGGTACAAAGATGGTTTCTTTTGTTACCATCACAGGAAAGGTGCTTGACGAAAACAGCAAAGGCATCAGTGGAGCGCAGGTGTCAATCAACGAAACAACTGTTACCACTGACGAAGACGGCAAGTACACAATCGCAGTAGAGAAAGACTTTTCTGGCAATCTTACTGCCTCTGCCGACGACTATGCTTTCGACCCAATCTATATCAACGCTACGACCGGCCTCGCCAACCAAGACTTCAAAGGAAAGAAATCGGTTCAGTTTGTAACCATCTCAGGAAAGGTATCAGACAAGCAAGGCACCGGCATTTACAAAGCCAAGGTGTCGCTCACAGACGACGGCGCGGAAGGCAAAACAGTAGAAACCAACTATTTCGGCAGATACTCGATAGCTGTTGAATCCGGATATACTGGCTCGCTATACGCCATTGCCGGCGGCTATACTTTTGAACCAGCCACACTCTCCGATGTTACAACCGACCTTACCCACGACTTCGCCGGCTCAGTGGAATATGTAACTTACTCTGGTAATGTTTATGACGAAGACGACTATTCTAATATCGAAGATGCCGATATATATTTCAAACCCAACAACGGAGGCTCTGTTATTAGTACAAAAACCGATGCCAACGGTAATTATTCGATGCAAATTCCCAAACTCGTGCCAGGTTCTGTTTACCCAGTAGTTGACGGTTACACGTTCGAATGGGAGTGCCGCATAATTGGCGAAGGCACCACGACAGACAAGACCGATGTTGATTTCAGAGGCAAAAAAACGGCTCAGCAATATACAATATCAGGGACTGTTACCGATTACAACGGAGATCCCTTAAGCAGCGTATATGTAACATTTACACCAAGCAACTACACCTTACACAGCATCACCGAAGTTACCGACGATAATGGCGAGTACAGCATTACGGTATCCCCAGGCAGCACTGGAACAATATCTGCTATTGCCGAAGGATACACATTTGCCAACCAGACAATAAGTATCGAAGACATTGACGCCAACTCCACAGACAATGACTTTAGAGCCGATGAAAATGAGGTTATCACCAACCCAATAATAATCTATGGCATAGTTACTGACGAGAACAATGAACCCATTGAAGGTGCAACGATTTCGCTTTCAAGATACGGCAGCGGAAAGTCTGTTAAGTCGGAAGCTAACGGCTCATTCGAATTGCCAGTAGAAAAATTCTTCTCCGGAAGAATATATGCGTCTGCAGCCGGATACAGGTTTGAATCTCAATCGGTATACAATGTTACTGACCATATTACCGACATAGCTTTTGTTGGTGCTAAAGTTCAGAACACTGTAAATATAACCATTTATGCTATAGATGAAGATTCATACGAATATCTTGAGGATGTTGTAATATATCTTAATTCCGACAAGCAAGGAACAGGATACACACCATCGCCCGACTTCGAGGGTGATCCCATGTTTACCATCCCAGTAGAAAAAGGTACTCCAGTAACGCTATACGCCTTTGCCGACAGATACACTTTCGAACCTTTGAACATAGACAATCCGTCTAATATGACAAATGAGAGTATCTTTGGCACAACCAACGGAGGCTCATCTACATCTACCAGAACAGTCAACGGCTGGGTATCGGACAACGGAACTTACCAATCGCTCAAAGGCGTAACCATCACAATAGCCGACAACCAGACCGTTAAAGCTACAACCGACAAAGAAGGATTTTTCAGTATCGACATTCCTTCTGATTACACCGGCAAGGTATACGCCACATTGAGCGGCTACGAGTTCGAGCCTGTGGATATCGACACATACGTATTCATCTACGGCACAACTACAGCCAAAACTACCACAGTATATGGCTGGGCATGGGACATGGCAACAGAAAAGAACCTCAAAGGCGTAGTAATCACCATAGCCGACAACAATGACGTTACCGCCACTACCGACTACGAAGGCTACTTCGAGATTGAGATTCCAGACACTTACAAAGGCAAGCTCTACGCCACATTGGAAGGCTACGAGTTTGAGCCGCAGGACATTGATCCCGAAGGCGTATTCTTTGAAGGCACTACCGGTCAGATAGTTCAAAAAACATTCAAGATTTCTGGAACAGTTAGGACAGAGGACTACGACGTAATAGCCGGAGCAGAAGTTTCGCTTACCGAGGACAAAGCCGAAGGCAAGACCGTCAAGACCGATGAAGATGGCGATTACACAATCGAAGTTCCCGAAAACTTCAAAGGCAAACTTTACGCATTTGCAGTAGGTTACACATTTGAACCCCTTACATTCAGCAGAGGCGTATTCCGCGACCTCACTGGTAAAGACTTTGACGGAGTTAAATCAAATGAAACCGTTACCGTATCAGGAAAAGTAACCGACGAAAAAGGTAAAGCACTCGCAGAAGCAATCGTTTCCTATTGGTCGACGACTGGCGACGGAGAAAGCGTAACTACTGGCAAAGACGGTAGTTACTCAATCAAAGTACCTAAGAACTTCACAGGAAAACTTTTTGCAAGTTTCCTTTCTGATGACGAGCTTTCATTTGAACCAATTTCTATTGAAAACGTAACCGCAAATATTACAGGCAAAGACTTCAAAGCCCAAAAGACTACTATTGTCATAAACACCATTATCGAAGGTATGGTTTGGAACGATGAGTTGGTAGGCATCGCAGGCGCAGTAGTATCAACTACCCCAGACAAAGCCGAGGGAACAACCGTTACCACCGATGAAAGGGGTAATTTCATCTTCGAAGTTGAAGGTAGCTTTACCGGCACACTCTACGCTTTTGCCGACGGTTACGAGTTTGAACCCATTACTTTGAAAAACATAGTAGGTTCGTTGCAAAACCAGATTTTCATCGGCGAAGTAGTTTCATCTAACAAGACCGTTACAATTTCGGGTCAGGTTACCGACAGAGATTTCAGAGGCATAGCAGGCGCAGAAGTTTACACTTCAAATGGCGGCGAAGCCAAGATGGTATTAGACCAGCAGAATGTTGACGATTCGGAAAATATCTACATGGTAGACGACAGCCAATACGATGAAAACTACACATTATCTGAATTTACTCCCACCAAGAGCAAAATCAACAAAGTAGAATTCAAACTGTGGAAAGAAGGCAAACCCACAGGCACAGTATCAGTAGCTATCTTAGACGAAGAAGCCGAAATTCTTTGGGAAAAAGTCCTCACAGCCAAAGACGTTAAGCACGACGACTGGACAGCTGTAAACCTCGACTTAGCTGTAACTCCCGGCGACACATACTACATTGGTTTGAAAGCCGGCAAATACGACGAAGACAATTGCTTTGGCTACTACAATGCCGAAGACGAAGAAGACGGTATGCAGTACAAGATTTACACCCTCACCGGCGGTGAATCCAAAAAATCTGTTACCACCGACTCTGACGGCAACTATGTATTCGAAGTAGAAAACGGTGCTGACGTAACCCTTTACGCCTTCTACGACGGTCTCGAATTTGACCCCTTGACATTCACCAATGTTAAGAGAGACCTCACTGATCAGGACTTCTTCGCCAAAGGCGCAGCACCTGTTGAGGAGAAAAAATTCGTAACCATCTCGGGCAAGGTTTTGGACGAGAAATCACAACCCATCGCAGGTGCGCTGATTTCGTCGGATGCCGAAAACGCCACACTCGACTGCTCATTGGAAAATGCTGAGGGTTACGTAGAGTTCGACGAGGACGATAAGTATAACGAAACCTACTTCATCCCCTCGGGCAGATACCTCTCGCGTGTTGACTTTATGCTTTATAAAGACAAAGGCGCAAAAGCCGACATCACAGTTTCGATTCTCGACGCAAGCAAACACCTACTTTGGTCAAAAACCATATCTTCCGACGCAATCACTTCTGAGGAATGGACATCGGTTGGTCTCGACAAGAGTTTGCAATTAACCCCCGGTGAAATCTACAACTTGCGTCTCGCAAGCAGCAATCCCAAAGCCGGTGTCTACTATGTAACAGACGAGGAGACAGATATGATATACCGTATCTGGACAAGCGGCGAAGCCAGCGTAGTCAGCGGTGCCGACGGAAGCTATACATTCCAGGCCGAACTCAACACAAGCGGTGTTCTTCACGCTTATTTCGGAGATTACAACTTCAACACCATCGAGTATGCTAACATCACCGCCAACGCCACCGGCAAAGACTTCAAAGCCAAGACATCTGCCATTAATCCCAAGAAAGATGATGACAACGGTAATGGTAACGGCAACGGTGATGATAACGGTAACGGCAACCAGACTCCAGTTTCGACTGTTGAGCAAAGCAACGCCAAAGTTTGGAGCTTCGACCGCAATGTTGTAATCGAAACAACAGCCGGCAGCAAATACGTAATCATCGACCTCAACGGTCGCAAGATTGCCGAATCTACTACACAGTCTACCCACGATGTAATTGCAGTAAACAAAACAGGTATTTTCGTAATACATGTTAACGGCGGCAGCTACAAAGTATTCATCCAATAGAGATAGACAATACTGAATTAAAAAAGCCCGATGGCGGTTGCCACCGGGCTTTTTTTTATCATACTCTCCTTTATCCTTCCACTTGTACTTACCGTTATCCGCTCATTATACACTCATTTATACTTCCGTTATACACACTCCCCTACCCTACTACCACCAAAAAACCGAAGGTAATGGTACAAAAAAATCCGCAGACTCTGGGGCTACCCCCTTCTGTCTGCGGATTCTTGTCAAATAATAAAAAAATATTATTTGGTTTCAGGTGCCTGCTGAACGTTGGTAGGCACATAGGGTACATTGTTTTGATTAACAAGGCGCTCTTTAACGTGAGAATCGTTAACACTGCCACCTCTGCTGTTTACAAAAACACTGCTGATAACACTCATTAATACAATGGCTATCACTAAACCCCAAGTGTAGTTTTCGAGTTTGCTCTTCTGTTCTGCCACGCCGCCAAAACGGTTGCCGACACCAAAATTAGATGCAAGACCGCCGCCTTTGGAGTTCTGTACCAAAACAATTAATATAAGCAATAGGGCTGCAATAATAATTGCTATTGTCAATAACTGATACATAGACTTTTATATATTACTTTTGTTTAATTTGTTTATTTCTTCTATTCGGGTTGCAAAGTAATCACTTTTTTCTGGATTTTTCAAAATTAATTCGTTATAAATTGCAATTGCTTTGTCATAAAGTTTTTGTTCTGTGTAGAGGACAGCCAGTTTCTCTGTGTAGAGACCCTCAGGAGGCATTATGCTCTCTTGTCCCATGTCGCCTTCAGTTACTTCTTTGTTGCGGTCGATGTGGGGAGTCTCCATTAAAAACTTGTCAATCAAATCTGCTTTGGAGGGTTGTTCAGTTTTTTTTTCTTCCCCAGTTTTGTTTTTGTATTGGTTGAGACGCATCTTGAGTCGCTCAGCTGCCGAAAGTTGCTTGGGTTCTGGAGCAGGCTCTGAAGCCACTACAGCAGCGGTGGTTGTGGCGGCTACGGTTGTTGTAACAACCTTTTCTATTTTTTCGACTGTGGTAGTCTCTACTTTTACATCTTGTACAACAGGCTCTTTTACTACGGGTGCCACAGCAGCCTCTTTAGCAGCTTTCTCAGCTGCCTCCTTAGCGGCTTTCTCAGCTGCTTCCTTGGCGGCGTTTTCGGCAGATTCGCTTTCTGCTACCTTTGCCGTAGTTGTGCGTTTTTTTGTAGCCTCCTCGCTCTCTTTCTTAAGCTGCGCGATTTTTGCCAAGATGTCTACTTTGCCAGCCGGCTTTTTAACTTCAGCGGTTGCTGGCTCTGCTGTTTGTGTTTTAGAAACCTCTACTTTTACCGTTTCAGTTTTTACCTCCACTTTGGTTTCGGGTTTTGGTTCTGCCTTAACCTCGACTGTTGGTTCTGGCTTTGTCTCCACCGTAACTTCTACTTTGGGTTCTGGCTTAGGTTCTGCCTTAACTTCTACTTTGGGTTCTGGCTTTGTCTCTACCTTAACCTCGACTTTGGGCTCGGGTCTGCGCTCTGGTCTCGGTTCGGTTCTCGGTGGTCTTCTTTCTTCTGACGCAGGAGCAGTCGGACTGTTATGTTCTGAAAGCTTAGATTTTACAGTTCCATCGGCTTCAACATTGGTAACCACCATGTTGTATTGTTTAACATCATTCAGACCGAACATGTCGTTGGCGATTTCGTCATGATGCTTTTTGAGATCCTCAAGCGATGTTGGAGTCTTGCCCGAAAAGTCTTTTACCGCTTTCTTCGGTTTTTCTTCTTTTTGAGGCTTATCCTTATCGTTGTCCTTTTTGTTCAAATCCCTATACAAAACCAACCTGTCGGAAACATATAGCGTTTCGATAGGAAGTTTCTCCTGCGCTACCTTGGGATTAATTTTGTTGAGTGCCAGAAGATAGAGCAAGTGTGCCGTTTGAAAATACGGATACTGTTTGATAAGTCCCTCTAACTCAACCACACTGTTCTCGTTGATTGAGTCGGGCTCTTGTAAGAACTTCGTAAATTGCTTTGATGTAATCATAATGTCTGCTTTTTAGTAGAGGGCCTAAGCCTATTTTGTTTTTCCTTATTTTGCGTTTAATTATTTTTACCAATTAACTACCGAATCGTTGAAAATATCGTCGATTAGCAGCGTTACTATCTCGTCTACCAAAGTAGACTCCACAGCTGAAAACGGCTGTTTAACATCGTAATCGGCATATCGTGAGTAGGATTTTTCAAAATCATTTTCAGGTTCGGTTGAGTTGGCAAACGAAACCTTTATCGAAATGGTAAGCCGGTTTTTAGCCGCTTGTCCTGTCGACTTGATATCCACCGCCGAAATTCTGTATCCCGTAATTGTGCCTTCAAACGAAAGGTCGCCGCCGGTTTTTACAAGGTTGAGCGGTGTCTGGCTCATAAAGCGGTCTTTGAGGTCTTCCGTTATTTTTTGCGACAGAGTAGGATTTACATACGTAGAACGGTTTTGGAAATAATCAATGCTCACTGTTTTAGCCGTACCATACGACGCGCCTGTAAACGAGTATATGCCACAACCTTGCCAAACAAATGCCAACAACAGCACAAAATACAATATCAACAATTTATTTTTCATTTCGCGAGTTTGTATTCTTTAAGTTTACGGTAAAGTGTGCGCTCCGAAATGCCGAGCTCATGGGCGGCAGGCTTCCTTTTGCCGTTGTATTTTTCTAATGCCTTCTTAATCAAATCCTCTTCGGTGGCTGAAAGCGAGAGCGAATCGTCGATGAGTTCGCCCTGCCCAAAAATATTGACTTCGCTATCGTCGTTGACAATGTGTGACTCGTCAACAATATGCTCATCGATGTGCTGTACGGGTGTATGCACCATGTTTAAATCGTGAGGAGTTATATCGTATGCGGTTTTATGCTCGTGAGCAGGGACGTTGCCAATAAGCTGACGCATCTCTTTTTTCAACTCAGAAATATCGTTTTTCATGTCGAAAAGCACCTTATAAAGTATCTCACGTTCGGAAGCAAACTGTTCGTCAGATTTGCCAGAGGTTACTATCGCAGGGACTTTTATGGCTTGATAATCAGGTAAATATCTTGCAATAATTTCGCCAGTGATATCGCGGTTCTGCTCTATAATGGAAATCTGCTCAGTAACATTCTTCAACTGACGGACGTTTCCAGGCCAACGATAGTTAAGCACCATGTTCTGGGCCTCGGCATCAAGCCGTATAACTGGCATGTGGTAACGTTCTGCAAAATCGGCTGCAAATTTGCGAAAAATCAGCAAAATGTCGCTGCCGCGCTCACGCAAAGGAGGAACGACTATTTGAACGGTATTGAGCCTGTAATACAGATCCTCGCGGAAACGACCGTCGCGAACAGCAGCCACCATGTTTACATTTGTAGCCGCAACCACACGGACGTCGGTTTTCTGAACCTTGCTTGATCCCACTTTGATAAATTCCTTGCTTTCAAGCACGCGCAAAAGCCTTACCTGAGTGGATAATGGCAGCTCGGCTACTTCGTCTAAAAAGATAGTACCTTTGTCGGCTACCTCGAAATAACCTCTGCGAGAATCGTTAGCACCAGTAAACGAACCTTTTTCATGTCCGAAAAGCTCGCTGTCGATAGTTCCCTCGGGAATTGCGCCGCAGTTGACTGCTATATAGGTGCCGTGCTTGCGCGAACTGAGTTCGTGGATAACCTTTGGAATAAACTCCTTGCCTGCGCCGCTTTCACCGGTAACAAGCACAGAAATGTCCGTAGGCGCAACCTGAGCCGCTATGTCAAGAGCGCGATTGAGCTTGTCGTCGTTACCAATAATTCCAAACCGTTGCTTTATACTCTGAAGTTCCATTAATGTCCAAAATTTTCAAAATACAAAGGTATGCAAATTATCGGATTTCGGTAAAGTTTTTTTACGATTTTTTTTAATAGAGAGTAATTTTAAACGACTGATTGCCGATTATTACAATCAACACGCCAGATTTATTAATTCTAATATCCTCTTTTGTGGATTGGGTTTTTGAAGTTGTTATAACTCGACCGTTGAGGTCGATGATGGTGTATTTGGTGTCGGGGGCGTTTTCGATGTAGATGGTGTGATTGTATGACCATACTTTTATGCTCGGAGCATCGATGATAGAGGATACAGGAACCGGACCTTCAACTCAGTTTGGACACCACGATAGAACACATATAACGTCTGTTCTCCAGTAGAGAATCTATTATAACCTATTATCACGGCATCGGCAAGAGGCACGGATGTTGTGACACCGCCACAGGTTACATCAGAGTGCCATCCTCTGCCGAAAATGGTTCGTACTCAAAATATTCAGTCTTAGGTGCATTTCCAATTTTAATTGAAATCGGCTCGCATGTCAGACGCGGCTATCCAGTTGACTATCCATTTGTCACCTACATAGATAGTGGTAAGTTTTTCGCAGCCGGAGAACAGATTGTACATATCCTGTACTTTTGATGTGTTGAAACCGCTTATATCCAATGTTTCGAGGCTGCTACAATGCTCGAACATAGACCGCATATCAGTAACATTTTCGGTGTTAAGGTTGTTCAACCCCTCTATTTCCGTCAGCTGTCCGCACCACGAGAACCAATCAGCACAGCTCTCTGGCCTGTAATCTTTAAACGATTCGTCAAATACAACTTTAGTTATGTCGTTTTTTACAGATTCCCATCCCGAAGTCCGAATATCGTATGCGCCTTCAGGCATTTCGTCTGTACAAAACAATGTCAAAGTGCCGTCTGCAAAAACAGCGTATGGAATACCGACCTTTTTTAAATACCCCATCCCGTCTGCACCATAGTCGATACGTGCGTAAGCCTTATCTGTCTTATCGGGGTTATAGACTGTGCCCTTCCCTCCAACAAGATTGTCACACCCCGGAAACATATCTGCACAATTAGTATTTTCGGATACTGTCCAGTCATCACCAACATAAATAGTCTGCAAATTCGGACAAGAACCAAACAGATAACTCATATACATAACATTGGCAGTGTTAAAACTACTTAAATCGAGTGTTGTAAGGTTGCTGCATCCATAGAACATGCTTCCAATATGCATAACATTTTCGGTATTGAAACTGCTCAAATCAAGGGTTGTGAGGCTTTTGCAAGCTAAAAACATCTCCTCCATTTTGGTAACTTTATCCGT
>JAFYFR010000061.1 GCA_017543645.1 Bacteroidales bacterium | reverse complement strand
GACACCCTCACGTTTAAGTCTACCGACATATTCGTAGACGAAACGTCGGGGCAGCTGAGGTTTTCTGCCGACAATCCATTCACCGATGCCGACATAAGCGGCGCAACAGTGGAAGACTGCTCAGGCAAATATATAATGCACTCATTTGCCGATGGTTATCAACGTCCATGCCTTTCTATGGCGTTTGCCCATCAGGAATTTGACAAGCACCAGCTCACCTATTTCAGATACTTAAGCCAGATACTGTGGAAAGTGGACGCATTAATGGACGAAGACCTTCTTTACGCATCCGCACTCTACGCCGCTATTAACTCAGCCAAAAACGGAACCACATTTGCCGTATGCCGCAACGAAACAACTAAATACATCGATGGTGCGCTCAACACTATCAAAAAGGCATTCGACAAAGTGGGAGTATCCACGCTTCTGAGTTTTGCGGCAAGTCAGGCTGACGGATTCGGCACCGCGCAAAAAATTATAGCGGCAAATGCTGAATTTATATCTGATAACCAAGCCATTATGGGTATAGCGGCATCATATCTCGCCACCAACGAAATATTTGAAGAGGTGGCACGCATTTGCAAAAAAACACAGAAAGGCGTATTAATCAACGCGGCCGAAGACAGCCTCGACCAAGCCAACACCATGCGCGACTACAAACGCCGTGTGATAGCAAGGCTGTACGAGTCGGGGCTGATGGACTACCCGTCGTCGATACTCACCAACGCCAACTATGTGGACGAAAACGAACGCGACCTTATCAGCGACAAGCCGGCATGGGTGGTGCATAATCCTTGCGGCAACTTTCAGCGCGGCATAGTTCCGTTCAACTCAAAATGGATTGAGTACAACATCATGCTCGGTACCGATTTTTCAGGAGCAAGCATTATCGACAGTATGCGCACAGCATACTATCAGACACTCAGCACCGAAAACTACATCACTCCACAGCAGGCTTTCAACAGCATGAACGCCGTTCACAAATACATAAAAAACAACGAATTAAAAGGCGACGGTGACAATAACCTCGTAGTTTTCAGTAACCCAACACCAATGACACTCGACAAGTCGAACTTTATAAAGCATCTTGCATACAATTTTAACAACAGAGACATCTTCATGGTGATTTCAGACGGCAAAATAATTGTGAAAAACGGAACCACCACGCTCGTAGACGAGAAAGAGGCTCTGAAAATGTGCGCTGAACAACTCAAAAGAATCACTTAATTGTTAAACAAAATGAAACGCACACAATGTTAAGAATCCTGTTAATACCGCTGTCGTGGATCTACCGCGCTATTACATCGCTACGAAACTCGCTTTACGACCACCAGATATTGAAATCAAAAGAGTTTGACAAACCAGTGATTTCGGTAGGCAACATCACCGTAGGCGGCACAGGAAAAACTCCGCACACAGAGTATATTGTCAACCTTCTTTGCAAAAATTACAATGTAGCCATACTTAGCCGAGGTTACCGCCGCAAGACAAAAGGATACGTGAAGGCAACTCCGCAAAGTACGGTGAAAGAAATAGGCGACGAACCCAAACAGATGTCGCTCAAATTCAGCGGCAAAGCACAAGTCTACGTGTGCGAAGACCGTTGCAAAGGTATCGACAACATCTTAGCCGAAGGCAACAAAAAACAAGTGATAGTGTTAGACGACGCATACCAGCACAGAAGCGTTACTCCGCGTCTCAATATCTTATTAACCGACTACAACAGACCCATTTACGAAGACCACATTCTTCCTTGGGGACGGCTTAGAGAATCGGCATCGCGCTCCAACCGCGCCAACATCATTATCGTTACCAAATGTCCCGACGACCTCAAGCCAATCGACCGCAGAGTTATGTCAAAACATCTCAACCTGCTGCCATTCCAGTCGATATTTTTTACCAACTACAAATATCTCGGCTTAAAATCAGTATTTGGCTACGAAAATATACCAAATACAAGTAAAGAAACTAATATACTGTTGATTACAGGCATTGCAAATCCGCAGAGCCTCATCAACCACATCACCAAAAACATATCTCAGAATATAACCCACATAAGTTATCCCGACCATCACAATTTTAAGAAAAAAGATATATCCAAGATAACAGAAAAATTCTTATCTTTACCATCGGACAAAATAATAATCACAACCGAAAAAGACGCGGTAAGGCTTCGAGAACTCACTCTACCCGATGATGTGAAAAAAGCCATCTGCTACATTCCGGTTGAAATCAATTTCATATACGAAGACGCAGACAAACTTAACTTTCAAATATTTAAACATGTTGACGAAAATACAACAGACTATCGACTACATACGACAGTCCATCAATTTTGACCCCGAGATAGGCATAGTTCTCGGCACAGGTCTCGGCGCATTGGCCGATGAAATAAAAGTAGAAAAGGCTATCCCCTACGCCGAAATTCCCAACTTCCCCGTATCCACAGTACAGGGACACAAGGGACAATTGGTATTCGGCTACCTTGGCGGCAAAAAAGTTGTGGCTATGCAGGGTCGTTTCCACTACTACGAAGGCTACACTATGCAGCAAGTTACATTCCCCATCAGGGTGATGAAGATGCTCGGCATCAAACTGCTGATACTCAGCAACGCATCTGGCGGTATGAACACATCGTTCCGCGTAGGCGACATTATGGTGATAGTAGACCACATCAACCTCTTTGGCACCAACCCGCTCATTGGACAAAACATCGACGAACTTGGTCCTCGTTTCCCCGAAATGAGTTGCGCTTACGACAAAAAATACATCAAACTTGCCTTTGAGGTTGCCGAAGAAAACAACATTCATCTTCAGCAAGGAGTGTATATCGGCGTTACGGGTCCCACATTTGAAACTCCATCGGAATACAAGTTCTTTGGCAAGATAGGAGCCGATGCGGTAGGTATGAGCACTGTACCCGAAGTGATTGTGGCACGCCACATGGGATTGCCCTGTTTTGCGCTCTCCATCATCACCGATATGGGCATCACCATTTCTGGCGAGGTTGAGAAACCCACCCACGAAGAAGTTCAGAAAGCTGCCAACGCAGCAGAACCTCGTATGACCACAATCATCAAAAAGATGATTGAAAGAATGTAAGATGAAATACTTCAACCCCGACGGTTTTGAACACTTATACAACTCAGAAAGTCGTTCGTTTTGGTTTAACGCTCGCAACAAACTGATTGTATGGGTTTTAAACAAGTATTTCAACAAACAAAGGCGAAAAGACCAACAAATAAAATACCTTGAAATAGGCTGTGGAACCGGATTCGTTTTACAGAATGTAAAAAAAGCGTTCCCCGATTGGAATATCACAGGCACCGAACTTTTTGAAGAAGGACTTACCTTTGCCAAAAAACGTGTGCCTGATGTTCGCCTTATGCAACTCAACGCATTGGAAATCAATTTAGACGAAACATTCTCTGTTGTAGGTGCGTTTGACGTGCTCGAACATATCCAAGAAGACGAAAAAGTGATGCGCAATCTATATAAAATCTTAGATAGATTGCAAGGAGGAGTGTTTACCGTACCTCAACATATGTGCTTGTGGAGTAGTGTCGACGAAGAAGCATGTCATTGCCGCAGATATTCGCGCAAAGAGATGATAGACAAACTTCAAAAAGCCGGATTCGAGATAGTACGTGCCACAAGCTTTGTATCGCTCCTATTTCCTGCTATGTGGTTGATGCGGCACAAAAAACAGAAGCATAGCCAGACTACAGAACCAACATCATCCAACAAACATCAAGTAGACGAATTGCGTCTACCCAAAGTACTAAATGCGATATTAAATATGGTGATGTCGGTGGAACGTTTCATTATCAAATGCGGAATCAATTTTCCATTCGGTGGAAGCCTATTGGTAATATTTAGAAAAAAAGCCGAAAATGGCGAATAACCACACCATATTTAATATAGTTTTTGTAGGTTATAAAAATGAACATCAACAAAAAAGAACAACAAATCTTTACCATCGACAACGACGCTGACTTTGATCGTGCGGCGGTAAAGATTTTTAATTATCAATATAACACAAACAAAGTTTATAACCAATATGTCAATTGTTTAGGAATAAGACCAAACAAAGTTGACACCGTTAATAATATTCCTTTTCTGCCAATACAGTTTTTCAAAACCCACACAATATTAAGTGGTTGCGGCATAGAAGATTGCGATGAATGTTTTACCAGTAGCGGCACAACAGGACAAAACACCAGCCGCCATTATGTAAAAGACATCAATATTTATTACGATAGTCTTGAAAAAGGCTTTGAAGAATTTTATGGACATCCTGATAATTACACCATTTTGGCACTCCTTCCCTCCTATTTAGAGCGCAAAGGATCATCGCTAATAGTTATGGCTCAGCGGCTGATGCAACTTTCGGGACAAAAAGAAGAAGGATTTTTTCTTTATGATTTCAATGCATTACAACAACGTATAAATCAAGAAATTGCCTCAGGCAAAAAAGTATTATTGATAGGTGTAACGTTTGCACTCCTCGATTTTGCAGAACAATATCCACAGCATTACGGCGATAAAGTAATAATTATGGAAACCGGAGGTATGAAAGGTCGCAAAAAAGAGATGGTACGCGCAGAAGTGCACCAGATTCTCACTTCCCAACTTGGTGTAACCCAAATACATTCGGAATACGGCATGACAGAGCTGCTCTCGCAGGCATACTCATCAGGCAAAGGGCTTTACCGCGAAACCTCCACCATGCGCATAGTAATCCGCGACAACACCGACCCTTTAGCACCAGCCACCAACGGAGCAGGGTGCATCAACGTTATCGACCTTGCCAACATCCACTCGTGCAGCTTTGTAGAAACTCAGGATATAGGCGTAAGGCATCGCGACGGAACGTTTGAAGTGCTTGGAAGAAACGACCATTCCGACATAAGAGGCTGCAACCTGATGTATTCCCCGCATTAAAAACAAATTTTTTGGAATATTTTTGAAAAAAAACGCAAAAATCCCTTGACAAATAAAAATTTTTAATATATTTGTGAAAATAAAAATATAATTAAACTCAAACCTTTTAAAGACAAAAAAAGATGGGATTTTTCAAAAGACTATTCAGAATAGGTAAAGCTGAGGTCAACAGCACCCTCGACAGCTTAGAAAACCCTATAAAAATGACCGAACAAGGTATCCGCGACATGGAACAAGACCTTGACAAAAGTATCCACGCCCTTGCAGAAGTAAAAGCCACCTGTGTACGCTCCAAAAACGAGCTCGACGCCGCCAAAAGGTCTGCATCCGACTACGAAAACAAAGCTATGATGCTGCTCAAACGGGCTGAATCAGGAGCGATGTCTTCCGACGAAGCCGACCGCCTTGCAACAATGGCACTGCAGAAAAAGAGCGAGACTCTTCAGTCAATTCCCACGCTTCAAGCCAATTACGACAAATATTGCGCTGCTGTGGCAAAACTCGAAGATTCTGTAAAAAAACTCCGCACAAACATTTCTAAATGGAAAAACGAAGCTAAGATGCTCAAAGCCCGCGCCAAAGTCAGCGAAGCCACAGCCAATGTCAACAAGCAGTTGGCAGGCATCGACTCTACCGACACAATTGCAATGCTTGAGCGCATGAAAGAGAAAGTAGACCAACAGGAAGCCCTCGCAGAATCGTACATGGATATTGCCGACAGCGAAACCGGCGCAGACCAGGCTATCGACTCCGCACTCGAAAGCACAGGCGGAAGCCTCGAGGCATCAAGCGAATTAGAGGCTCTCAAAGCAAGAATGAACTCTGCCAAAGCACTTGAATCTTCGGTAGAATCTACCAAAGCCATTGCCAACGACTCTGTTTCGGAACTCGACCTCCTGAAACAGAAAATGGCTGAGCCGCAACCCGCAGAAGTAGCTTCTGCTCAGCAACAGGCCGACCAGTCTGCTCTCTAAGGCAATCCGTTTTCAATAGTATAGTTTGCTGTTGTTTCAGAATAATGTGAAAATCGCAAGTTTTCATATTTCTTGACACAACAGCTTTTTTTTTAACATTTTTTTGCTTTTTACAATCAGAAACCATTAACTTTGCAACAATAATTAACTTAAAAACGGATACCAATCTCTGCGGATATTGTCATCCGTCGCAAAAAACAACAAATATCATGAAAAAAGTTATTCTATTAGCCGTAGCTGCCGCCATCTACACAGCATCCGCAAATGCCCAGACGGCAACGCCCATAGGTATAACAATACCTGATGGCTACCAAGCTACCTCGTTCTACATCTCGGGCAATGGTGAAAAAGCAATCGCAGGATTCAAAAAAGACGAATCCGTAAAATTCCTCCTCTACGAAAAGAATGGCAAAACGTTTTCGCAAGGCACTGCCGTTCCTTTTCTTGACGAACTCATAGCACAGAAAAAAAATCCCGCCACACCGTCGCTAAGCCACGACGGGACACGCATCTACTTCTCCGCCAAAAACGAAAACGGCGACAACGACATTTTCTACTCCGACAAGAAAAACGGCGAATGGGACACTCCCGTCAACATGGGCGAGAGCATCAACACCGCAGCCGACGAAATGTACCCCTCGGTTAGCTCCGACGGGCTCAGCATCTACTTCACCCGTCCCAAAAGCGATGCTAAAGATTCCCGTTGCGGTGTAATCTTCACATCGCAGCGCACTCCCTACGGCGAATGGGCGGAAGCCAGAGCCCTTGTAGAGCCGCTCAACCTCGGATGCGAAACTGCTCCTTACATATCTCCCGACAACAAGACACTCTACATGGCGTCGATGCGCGAAGGAGGCAAAGGCGGATTCGACCTCTACTACGCCAACAAAGTTTCGCCCCTTTACTGGATTCTTCCTGTGGCAATCGACACGCTCAACACATCAAACGACGAGCTGTTTCCCGCCTACAACGCCGGCAGCAACAAATTGGCGTACCTTTTCCGCGACCCAAAGAACAAAAAAGTGGTAACATTTGCCGAAGCGCCCATCGCTGCCAAACTGCTTCCCACTGAAAACTGCCGTTTCTCTGGAAAAATCATCGATCAGGAGACCCAGAAACCAATGGGCGCGACAATCGAAGTTACCGACGCATTCTCGTCGGGCGTTATCGCAGCCTTCACCAACGACAACCAGACCGGTGTCTACGACTTTGTGCTTCCGCTCGACAAACGCAACGTGTTCCTCGACTTTAGCGCGCCCAACAACTCCCACACCATCATCGACAAGGTTGTTGACCAGAAAGAAGAAAAAATCGACGCAAGTCTTTTCAAGAATATCCAGCTCACGCTCAACGTATTCGACCAGGCTATGTTCGATCCTCTCGAAGCCAACATTTCTGTACAATGCGACGGCGTTGACGAAAACATCAATACCCAAAGGCTCGACATAGGCCGTTACAAAATGACCATTCCCATCGGAAAGCACTACAAAATCCATATCAAACAGCCCCTCTACGAAACCTATGTGATGGACTTCGACCTTTCAAGAAAAGTTCAGTTCCAAGAATTTGAACGCGATGCCGAGCTTGTTTCACAGAAAGAAACCCTTACAATCAACGTAGCCGGTGTCAGCGAGTCCATCGAAATCGAACTCACCAACCTTACCACCAAAGACCACTACTCAACCACCGTTACCACCGACGCCAACGGCAGAGTAGTGATTCCAGTGCGCAAAGGCGACAGATACGAAATTAACATCATGCCCAAAGGCTACTCCTTCTACAACGAAACAATCGACCTCAGCACCGACAACAGGCGAGTAATCAACGCCAAAATCGAAAAACTTCAGGCCGACACCAAAATGGAGCTCGAAAACATCACATTCGCAACCAACAGTGCCGATCTCGCATCATCGTCGTACGAAGAGCTCAACCGCCTCGTTGACCTTTTGAAACTCAACACACAGTTCAAAGTGGAGCTTTCGGCACACACCGACGACAAAGGTGCTGACGCTTACAACCTCAAACTTTCGGAACGAAGAGCCAACTCAGTGGTCAACTATCTAAAACTCAAAGGTATACCCATCAACCGACTTGTAGCCAAAGGTTACGGCAAAACCAAGCCGCTCGTTCCCAACACCAGCGACGAGAACCGTGCTAAAAACCGCCGCGTAGAATTTAAAATCATCGGTACTGACTTATAATTTTGAAAAATCATGAAAATAAAAAGCATAATAACACTGTTGCTCATCGCTATCGCAGCACAGTCTGTGTCGGCACAACGCCGACTCAAATACAAAGACGTATTCGACGATATGCCAAATGTAAAACCTGAGATTTCTTACATGCGATACGACGAACTACGCCAGCAGGATCCCGAATTTACTAACACATACTTCCAAATGGGACTTTTAGACTGGGCTTGGCTTCAGGACGAAGATCCATTTGTCAACAACCAAAGGGTTAACCAGCTGATTTACGACACAAAACTCTATCTCGGAGTATGTTTGGGATACCTCAAGCGCGACGACAAAGAGGTGAAGAAAAACAAAATCTACTATTCCAACTACAACATCATTCCCAACATGGAGCAGCTTGACTACCAAGATGTTGTAAATTATATCAACAAGACCGTTGACAAGGTGAAAGAGTACGAGGACAACGTTACCAAAATAATGAATTTCTACACCAAGACCGTTGAAAAAAACAACAACTGCGTAGAGATTTTCAAAGACATCGTTGCCACCCAAAGCAACTACAAAAACCTCGTAATGTCAGCCGACAAGAAAATTAAGAAACAGCTCAAGGAACTGTCGCAGAATTTCGACTCTGTAACATACTATTTTAACGAGTACAAAACCGCCCTTGCCAACTACCCTATCAAAGACTACAATCAGGAGCTTGAAATCATCGCCATCTCAACCTACCGCCTTGACGGACTCACACCGTCGGATTTTCTCCAGCCAAAAGTGCCGGTATGGGACTACCAAACATGGATTAAGGAAGTAACCGGCGTTATGGACAGCGACATCGCCGACGTTAAACAACAGTCGATAGCATACGTTTCAAAAATCCGCTCCGAAATCAGCAGTTACGAGCAGGAAGCCAAACCCACCGACGCCGTTGCAGAGTTCAAGTCTAACAACCGCCTTGTAAACCTCACCGAGAAATACGACTACAAATCGCTCATGTCGGCTTGCATCAACTACGAAACAGCATTGGCGAACCTCAAGCTCGTGGCTCAGAAATCCAACAATATGCCGCAAGTATTAGCCTCGGCAGCAGAACCTTACAACAGCAAAGTGCTTTACTACTACGACCTTTGCCAGCACAAAGAAATATGCGACCAGATGCTCGACATCATCAAGAGCCGCACCACCCGCCGCACTGTCAACAAGCACAAAGTGTTTATCGACTCGCTCTACACCTCTACCGACGAGTTTGAGGCCAACTTTGAATCATCGCAGCGCACAAGCCTCAAAGAACTCGAACAGAGCTACGTAAACAACATGAAGACCTTTGCCACCAACGAGTTCAACCCGCAGGAGATACAGATTCAGTGGCAGAAAGCCAACATTCCGCTCGCAGTCTACACCGGCACATTCGACGACGCTCAGGCTGGCAACTACTACACGCTTTTCAACACACGCGATGCTTACGGCAACCGCTATTCGTGCGGATTCCGCAAAACCACCTCCACCGCCGCACAAGGGTTCGTTGCAAAAACCGACATCGAAGGCAAAGTACTTTGGCTCAGAAATATAACCAACTCACCTTCGGGACAGAACCTTGTAATCTGCGTTATTCCCGGTGAAAACGGCGCATACGTTACCACCACCGTGGCAAGCGACAACTCGGGCAACAAGACCCAGACTGCAAAATACGACGAGACTGGAAAACTCGTTGCCAAAGTAGACTACACCTCGCCACTTATTCCTATAGCATCGGTTTACGACGATGTAAACGAGCAAGTTACCACGGTATTCAAAGGTGCTAAGTTTAACAGCGTCGCCGGTTTGGAAGATGCCGCCGCCGAAACCATCGACTTTGCCGCCAAAACAGCCGACAAAAAAGGAAACTTCTCGCTCGAAGGCAACGTAGCCGGTGTGGTGCTCGCCTCAGGCAAAGTAATCGCTATCTGCAACTACAAAGCCCTCAAAGCCGATAAGATAGACCTCAAATCTGCTGGCGACGTGGCTCTTGTAACTCTCAACGGCAACATCAGCGCATCGCCATTAAAGAGCAACAGCCCAACCTACTCAGTTTATCCCGCAAAGGTTAACGCGCAGACAATTTGCGTTCCCACAGTAAATGGCGAGGCAAAAACAACTCTTCTGCCGACCGACAAAATGAACTACAACATCGCCGACATCAACGGCAACTTTGTATACAGCAGCGAAAAATAAAAGCTCGGACAATACATTTTCTATGGAAAAAAAGATTTTTTGCTTTGCAAAAAATCTTTTTTTGTTAAATAGTGAACAATTTTTCAAAAATTTGCAAAATATTTGTATATTTGGAATGACAATGCAATCTATTTTTTTACAGGAAAAATAACAAGCAAAAGAATGAAAAACGCTGTTACACTTATAGTTGCGCTATTAGTAAGTATAAACGCCATTTTTGCACAGAAGATAAACAACACTGGCTTGCCTTATATAAGAAACTTTTCACCCGAAGAATACCAGTCGAGCAAGCAAAATTGGTGCGCCGTACAGGACTTCCGTGGCATGCTCTACATTGCCAACACAAGAGGCGTGCTCGAATACGACGGAATCAACTGGCGACAGATAAGCACCTCAAAAAATTCCTCGGTACTCGCTCTCGCCACACAAGGCAACAGAATCTACGTCGGCGGCAACTCCGACATAGGATACCTCTCACCCGACTCCACCGGCACTATGCAGTATACCACACTTTTGGACAAAATTCCCGAAAAGTACCAAAATATCAAGGTGTACGGCATCACGGTAACCGACGACGGCAGCGTGGTGTTCTGCTCCACATCGCAAATAATGCACTACGACCAAGACTCAATCAAAATTCTCCCGATTGAAGGAAACAGCGTTTTTTCGTATCTTCTCCAATACAACGGACATATCTACGTAAACCATTCAGCCAAAGGATATTGTGAATTTTTTAACCGCCATGAGAACCCTATTATGCCATTGCCGGGAAGCGACACGCTTATCGACAACCAAGTAGTTTCGATTCTTTCAGAAAACAGCGTTGAAAAAATACTCGCCACCAAAGAATTAGGCATTGTATCTTACTCTGGAGACAAGATTTCTGTAATAGAAACTCCGCTGAACCAAGAGCTTATATCGTCTAACATCTACTGCGCCATTCCGCTCAAAGGCGGATACTACGCTTTTGGAACATTAAAAAACGGCGTTATCATTACCGACAATAACTACAACGTTATCAAGCGGTTGAACACAGCCACAGGTGTTTGCGACAACCAGATAATTTCGCTTTACCAAGACAACGACTGTGGTTTGTGGCTGCTCACGGGTAACGGCATCAGCTATGTAGACCTCTATTCGCCATTAACTGTGATTCCGGGCATCGAGAGGGTAAGCTCCATTGGTCAGTTAAACGACAAAGTCTATCTTGTGGGCGGCGACATCCTTTATAATATCAACTCCGAAAACCTCAAGACTGGCGGAGCTAACACATTCAAGCCCATTACATTACCCAAAGAGAAAAACCAACTAAAAATCACCGACATAGAAATCATCGGTGATCAAGTAATCTGCGGAACGTCAAACGGCATCATCGCAGTGTCGCCCAACGGCGAATGTTACTCCGCCGACCAGACAAGCTCAATGGTACGCACTGTTATCCGTCCCAAAGACCGTAGCGACCTGCTTTTGTGCGGCAATATCGGCGGTCTTTCGGTCTACGCCTTGGGCAAGGAAGGCAAATGGGCTAAAAAACACAGCATCGACGAAGGCTATAATATGGAAACCCGCCACATAATAGAAGATGCCGACGGATATTTCTGGGTGTCGAAAAAGGAGACTGGCGTTTTCCGGCTCGAAATCGACACCGCATTCAAAACTGTAAAAGAGGCAAAACTTTACGATGAAACAAAGGGATTGGCCTCAAACATAGGCAATTACATCTACGAAGTAGGCGACGATCTTGTGGTAGCATCCACAAGCGGTTTCTACATCTACGACAGAGCCGCCGACACTTTCAAAGAGTACGCCAGATACAACAATATGTTCAACGGAATAGTTGAATCCAACTACATCTACAACGACTCATACGGCAAGGTTTGGTTCACATTCCAAAAGACAAAGCGCGGAAACGCAACTCCCGAAATTGGTTTCGGATACTGCAACGGTAACGACACCGTATTAAACACAGAGCTGTTTATGCCATACGCCAACAGAATTTACAAACTCAAGGAGATTGGCGACAGCTGCTACCTTCTTGGAACCGACAAGGAGCTGCTCTGCTACGACTCCAAAATCCGTCAGGACAACCAGACAAAGTTCCGCTCGTTTATCCGCCGCATGATAACCACACACGGCGACTCGCTGCTCTTCGGCGGTGCATTTGCCGACCAAGCGGGCGAGATTGATTCCGTTCAGAGCAAAAAATTGAAAATCGAACTTCCCTACTCACACAACGGAGTTAAATTTGAATACAGCGCCAACTCATACGAGCATCCCGAGTTCACCAAATTCAAAATCTATCTCGAAAACAACGATGCCGACTGGAGCGAATGGAAGGACGAAACCTCAAAAGAGTTCAACAACCTTTCGCCGGGCAGCTACACCTTTATGGTTAAAGCCCGTAACTTCCTCGGACAAGAGAGCATCGTGGCGCAGATTTCGTTCTCGGTACTACCACCGTGGTATATGTCCATCTGGGCGTACATACTCTACGGTTTGGCATTGGCGGCAGTGATTTACGCATTTGTAAAAATCTATAACCGCAAGCTGCTCAAAGACAAACAGCGTCTCGAACGTATTGTAAGCGAGCGCACCGCCGAGATAGTTGAAAAAAACAAGGAGATTACCGAAAAGAACAAGAGTATCACCGACAGTATCAACTACGCCAGCCGTATTCAGAAGGCGATGCTTCCGCTCGACAGCCGTATTCAGGAGGCCCTGCCCGAACACTTTATATTATTCCGTCCTCGCGACATCGTGAGCGGCGACTTCTACTGGTTTGCCGAAACTGCCGACAGGATAATCATCACTGCCGCCGACTGTACAGGACACGGCGTTCCGGGAGCGTTCATGAGCATGGTGGGCGCAGAAATTCTCACCACACTCGTAAGCAAGGGCATAGTGGAATCGCACGACATACTCACACACCAGAACCGCTACATCCGCAAGGCTCTCAACCAAGACCAGACCGAAAACCACGACGGCATGGACATGGCTCTCTGCTCTATCGACAAAAAACGCAAAGTAGTGGAATTCACCGGCGCAAAAAACCCGCTGATTTACATCTCTGCCGACGGTGAGCTCGTTACCGTAAAAGCCGATAAGCAAGGTATTGGCGGCGACCAGATAGAAGACGACTTCCACTACACAAAAAATGAGATACCAGTAAAACCCGGCACTTGGTTCTATATGTTCTCCGACGGATACCAAGACCAGTTCGGAGGCCCTCAGCAACGCAAGTTCATGATCAAGCACATGCGCGAGCTGCTTTTGGAAATCCACAACCTTCCACCCAATGAGCAGAAAGAGATGCTCAACGCCCGCATAGAGCAGTGGATGAAAGACGGCGACACAGAACAGACTGACGACATACTGGTTATAGGATTCAAACTTTAGAAAAACAAAAACAAATGAAAAAAAATTTGAACGAACAACAGGAATTTGCCAACGACTTAATCGATTTTATCTCGTATAGCCCGAGCGCGTTCCACGTTACACGCAATATCAAGGCGGCTCTCTTGCGCAAAGGCTTCAAAGAGCTGAGCCTCACCGAAGATTGGAAAATCGAAAAAGAGGGCAAATATTTTGTTTCACAAAACGACACCGCCCTTGTAACCTTCATAGTAGGAATGGGTTCGCCCGAAACAGACGGTTTCAGAATAATTGCCGCACACACCGACTCGCCGTGCATCAAAGTAAAGCCCAACCCCGAAATTTCATCATACGGATACCTCAAGCTCAACACCGAGATATACGGCAGCACAATACTCAGCACATGGTTCGACCGTCCGCTATCGATAGCTGGAAGGGTCGCACTCAAAACCAAAGACCCGTTCCACCCCGAAATCCGCCAGTACAACGCCAAACGCCCGATTCTTACAATTCCCAACCTCGCCATACATTTCAACCGCAATGTCAACGACGGCAAACCAATTGACCCACAGACACATGTACAACCGATATTGTGCTGCATAAAATCACCGTTGGAAAGCAGCAACTACCTCGTTGACATGATAGCCTCGGAACTCAACACCTCGCCCGACAACATCCTCAACTTCGACCTTTCGCTCTACGACACCGAAAAAGGATGCCTTGTGGGTGCGAACAGCGAGTTTATACTTTCGCCAAAATTAGACAACCTCGCCATGATACACGCCGCCATGGAGAGCCTTTTCACCAGTCCGATAATCAATTCCACACAGATGGTGGCTTGTTTCGACAACGAAGAAGTTGGCAGCCGGTCGCGGCAGGGCGCAGGTTCTCCGTTTCTTAAGAATATTCTGGAACGCATAATCTACAAGCTCAACGGCGACAAAGAGGAGTATATGCAGGCGGTCTACAACTCGTTCCTGATTTCGGCAGACGCAGCCCACGCCGTACACCCCAACTATCCCGAAGCCGCCTGCCCCACAAACCATCCAATCATCAACCACGGGCCAGTGATAAAATTCAACTCCAACCAGAAATACACCACCGACGCAGAATCGGCAGCGATATTCACAGCATTGGCACAGAACGTAGGCACACGCGTTCAGCACTTTACCAACCGTTCAAACCTGCCCGGCGGCTCCACATTGGGTAACATACTCTCGTCGCAAATCGACATCAAGAGCGTAGACGTTGGCACTCCGCTGCTCGCCATGCACTCTGCACGCGAACTATGCGGTGTATACGACCATTTCAACATAAAAAATATATTTAAAGAGTTTTTTTCAAAATAAATTGAAAAAAAATATACGTTTACAATTTTTTTTGTAAATTAGCAAAGTAATTAAAGATGCAAATAATTTCATTATGGAAGTAAAAAACAACAGATTAGTAGGCGACAACGTATCCTATGTACAAGCCACAAAATGGAACAGAACCGCCGAAATGAAGCCAGACGCAATAATTATACACTATACGGCAGGCGCAAGCGGAGCCGCTACTGTCAAATTATTCGCGGCAAAGACAGCTACCACATCGGCTCACATGGTAGTAAGCGAAGACGGCTCGGTAACTCAGATGGTTGACTTTAACCGCAAAGCTGTTCACGCAGGCACAAGCTCCTACGGCGGACGTTCGTCGTACAATAATTTCTCTATCGGTATCGAAATATCGAATCCGGGCTATCTGCAGAAAATCGACGGCAAATACTACACTTGGTGGGAAGCCAAAAAAGAGAAAAAGACCCCAACCCCCGAAAGCAAAGTTTTTGTAGGCAAGCACCGCAACAGCGTTACCAAGATGAACTATTGGTACAAGTACACCGATGCCCAAATCAAAACCGTTAAAGAAATCTGCCAAGCTCTCTGCAACGCTTACGAAATCAAAGAGATTCTCGGACACGAAGAGATTGCTCCCGGAAGAAAATGCGACCCGGGTCCGGCATTCCCCCTCGACGAAATGCGCACCGAAGTCCTCGCAAAGAAAAACATCAGTATAAACGACCTCTTTGCTCACGCAATGGAAGAGTCGGCCACCAAAGCACTCGTACTCGGAAAAGTAACCGTCAAGCTCAACTTCCGCACCGAACCGAGCAGCAACGCGGCTTTGAAATCAAGTCCGATTCCGGCCGGAACTTTCGTCTACATCATCGGCGAACAGGGCGACTGGTACAACATCCTCCGCGAAATTTCAGGTTGGGTCGACAAGGAATTTGTTGAGCAAGACAACTCCGACAGCGACTACGACGGCGAGCTTCTCTCCGACAACGCCATGCTATACAGCGACGAAAAGAAGACCAAACGCTTGGTAAGCAGCCTCAGCAAGGGCGTTAAGTTCAACATCCTCGAACAACAGGAAAACATGTTCAAAATCAAAGCTGTTGTTCCCGGTTGGGCAAGCTCAAAATATATTACTAAACAGAAATAGTAATTAAATTGTTTAACAATCGGTCATTAGAATTATTCACACGCTAATTTCCAACAAGCCATTTTAGAAATATAGAGTGATGTTTCTAATGACCGTTTTTTTACACAAAAAAATTGCAACGATTTTCAAAAAAATACAATTCCGCTAAGGCATACTTCAAAACTTAATTCATATTTTTTTGTTTTATATTTTTCTCCACCAAGGCAATCCTGTTTTAAACGGACTGCCTTTTTTGTGGAGAATGTATTCCTGATTATTAAAAGTCGAACGGAATCTGCGACTCTTCGCCAGGGCGTATAATCTCGAAATCTGGGTCGTCGCCTTCGCCTTCGATTAATTCCACGGTAGAGCCGTCGGGAACATCATCGGCGGGCGGCTGAGCATCGGGATTATGCTCAAACTTCATCTCGGTCACTTCGTAAAGGCTTACGCGCTTGCCCCTTGCACGGAAACTCTTAACACCGATAAACTCAACCGCATCGATAGTTTCGGCAGGACGTCCCTCGTTTTTGCCGCCAAACGATACCACAAGATTAGGCGCGTAATCGTCGGTAATGTCATAAAGACGGCTTGCTGTATTATCGCCAAGGAGGAACTGTTCTTTTTCGGTAAGTTCGAAATTAAAGCGTTTGAGATAGCAGAATCCGAGGTCAGCGTCGAAATAAGCCAAAGAGAATACCGCCTCTGGGTTATATTTTTTTATCAATATAGTATCATCGTCGAAGTGAGTGCTGAGGTCGAAACCAGTGATACGGTAGTAGCCGTTCTTAGTAACAGCCACAATCTTGTCGTCACCGGCAAACTCGCCCACATAATCGCCACGGTTGTCGGTGTTGAGACGCATCACCGAAGTGTCGAACCATATTTTCAATCCTCCCAAAGTGCTTACGCCCGAGCCCACCTTGGTGATTTTGTGGATAGGATATTTGGTGATGATATTGCCCATCGACGCGCGGTTTTTAACGCTGAGAGTGCCGAAATCGTATTCCCAGTTGCGCTTTTTGAGCTTGGCGCGTGCCTTGAGCAATATCTTCACGGTCTCCGCCTCGCCGTTGGGATTGGCAGAAAAATAAAGTACCTCGCTCATCTTGGTACCCTGCGTTACATCGTACTCCTTGTCGCGGGTTATACCCTTAACATTAAAGCGTTTGGCGTAGGAAATGCCCGTAGCGCCGTCGCGGTAGATGACATTATAAATAGTGCGCTCGTCGTTCTTCTTGAAAACGTTTACATGGATAGCGTCGGTGCCAATAAAGAATTTGTCTGAAATCTTTGATATTGTGTACTTTCCGTTTTTGTGGAAAACTATCACATCGTCCAAATTAGAGCAGTTGCAGATAAACTCGTCTTTCTTAAGACCCATTCCAGCAAAACCATCAACCCAGTTGACATAGAGTTTTTCGTTGGCAACCACCACCTCCTGTGCCACAATATTGTCGAAATTCTTGATTTCGGTGCGGCGCTGGCGGTCTTTGCCATACTTGTTTTTAATATTGGTGTAATACTCTATGGTATAATCTATTATATGTTCGAGTTTGTATTTCGCCTCCTCCATCTGCTTTTCGAGACTCTTGATATAGTTGTCGGCCTTGAAAGCGTCGTACTTGGATATACGTTTGATTTTCAGCTCTGTCAGACGAGTTATATCGTCGATGGTAACAGGCTTTTTGAGCAAATGCTTGAACGGTTCGAGAGCAGTATCGATAGTCTGCACGATAGCCTCCCACGTTTCGCAGTCTTCGATAAGGTTGTAGATATGGTTCTCGATAAAGATTTTTTCGAGCGAGGCATCGTGCCAGCTGTCGGCGAGCTCACCGAGCAGTATGTTCAGTTCCAAAGTAAGCAGCTGCACAGTTTTGTCGACCGAGTGGCGGAGAATCTCCGACGTGCTCATAAACTTAGGCTTGCGGTCTACAATCACGCACGAGTTAGGCGAGATTGAAATTTCGCAGTCGGTAAATGCGTAAAGAGCATCGATAGTAACATCGGGCGACACGTCGGGATTGAGGTTAAGCACAATCTCCACATTAGCGGCGGTCTTGTCTTCGATTTTCTTTATTTTAATCTTGCCCTTTTCGTTAGCCGACACAATTGATTCCATAAGGCTCTCGGTAGTGGTGCTGAATGGAATCTCGGTGATAACGAGGGTGCGTTTGTCAACTTTTTCGATTTTGGCACGGACACGGAGCTTGCCGCCACGCGCGCCGTCGTTATATTTTGATACGTCGATAGAGCCGCCTGTAGGGAAGTCGGGGAAAAGCTCAAAAGGCTCGTCCCTGAGGTAGGCTATCGAAGCGTCCATAAGTTCGTTGAAATTGTGCGGAAGTATCTTTGACGAAAGTCCCACAGCGATGCCCTCCACTCCCTGCGCCAAAAGCAACGGGAATTTTACAGGCAGGGTTATAGGCTCCTTGTTACGGCCGTCGTAAGATAGTTTCCACTGTGTGGTCTTGGGATTGAACACCACGTCGAGGGCAAGTTTCGACAGACGCGCCTCGATATAACGAGGAGCTGCCGCGCTGTCGCCGGTGAGGATGTTACCCCAGTTTCCCTGGGTCTCTATCATCAGGTCTTTCTGTCCGAGCTGCACAAGCGCGTCGCCGATAGAAGCGTCGCCGTGAGGGTGGTACTGCATCGTAAAACCCACGATATTAGCCACCTTGTTGAAACGTCCGTCGTCTAACCGCTTCATAGCATGGAGGATGCGGCGTTGAACAGGCTTGAGTCCGTCGTCGATTTCAGGCACTGCGCGTTCCAGTATTACATACGAGGCATAGTCGATAAACCAGTTTTTAAACATTCCCGAAACTGATTTGAGATGCAGATGGTTTTGCACGCCCCCGCTGATGTGCTCGTCGGTGTCGCCGCTTGCCGGCAAATTATTATTCTGTTCTTCCTTGTGTAGTTCGTCTGACATTTTTGATACTATTAATTGATATAAAGCACTTTGCACTATATCGGCATAAATGTTTGAGTGCAAATGTAAAAAAAAATTGGCGGAGATAAAATATTTTTTTCGGCATCAATGAAAAAAAAATAATTTAAACTTAAAACACACATAGAAAATTGATAATTATACATTGCATTATATACACTACAAAATACACAATAACACAAAGATTTCCAAAAGGTTAAGAATTGTTTTTTTCCTAAAAAAAACATCGAAATTAGTAACAAATGGGAAAGCCATACGTTTAATAAAATGACATATTAGCGTAAAAAGAATATGAGACAGTTAAAGATTACCAAATCAATTACCAACCGCGAAAGCGCGTCGTTAGACAAATATTTGCAAGAAATAGGCAAATACGAACTAATCTCTGTAGAAGAAGAAGTAGAATTGGCGCAACGTATCAAAAAAGGCGACCAGTCGGCTATCGAAAAATTGACAAAAGCCAACTTGAGGTTTGTGGTGTCGGTGGCAAAGCAGTATCAGAACCAAGGACTCAACTTGCCCGACCTTATTAATGAAGGAAACCTCGGATTGATTAAGGCAGCAGAGAAGTTCGACGAAACGCGCGGTTTCAAGTTTATCTCTTATGCAGTATGGTGGATCCGCCAGTCGATCATGCAGGCCATCAACGAGCAGTCGCGTATAGTGCGCCTTCCTTTAAACCAAGTAAGCTCGTTAAGCAAGTACAACAAGGCCGTATCAGAATTTGAGCAGAAACACCAGCGCAAACCGTCGGTGGAAGAGCTGAGCGCGATGCTCGACCTTCCGCAAGAAAAAGTTGCTGACGCTATGCGCCTCTCCGGCAAACACTCGAGCATCGACGCTCCGTTTGTTCAGGGCGAGGAAGGCAGCCTTATCGACGTTCTTGCCGATGCCGACGCAGTTAAAGCAGACAGCGGTCTAATGAACGAATCGCTCAACAAGGAGATAGACCGTGCACTCTCTACCCTCACCGAGAGAGAGAGGACGATTCTACGTCTTTCGTTCGGAATACGCGTGCAGGAAATGAGTCTTGAGGAAATTGGCGACAAATTTGGGCTTACAAGAGAGCGTGTCCGTCAGATACGCGAAAAAGCCATCCGTAGATTAAGAAGCACGTCACGAAGCAACATCTTAAAGACTTATTTATAAAAAAGGTTAGAATTCATAATTAATTTTTTTTGTTTTTCGTGGTCGGAAATTCCTTTTCGGCCACGTTTTTTTTTGTATCAAGCTACTGTTCCACAACGAATCCCTCTGTCATGGAAACAAAGAAACCGCCCTGTCTGTCGGAATAGATAAAATACCCCTCGGTGTCTGGCAGCGAGTCAACAAGGCGGAAACCCTTGTCGTAGCCGAGCACCATCACCGCAGTGGCAAGTCCGTCGGACATTACGCCTGACTCAGTTATGATAGCCACGCTCAACAGACTGTCACGCTTAGGACAGCCGGTAACAGGGTCGAGCTCATGCGAATATTTCACACCGTCCTCTACAAAAAAGTTCCGGTAGTTGCCCGACGTGCATAGCGACTTGCCATCTGAGAGCGAAACCACCGCCTGAATCACGCGGTCGGCCTCGGTAGATCCGTCGATAGGGCTGTCGATACCCACGCGCCACGGTATGCCGTTGCGGTTTAAGCCGAAAGCGCGAGTCTCACCTCCTACCTCCACAAGAAAATCGGTATAGCCGTTGTCCAAAAACCATTGACAGATGATGTCCACACTGTATCCCTGCGCATTTGCGTTGAATATCAGCTTGATGCGCGGGTCGGTCTTTACTACCCTCCCGTCTTGGATAGTTACTTTACCGAGACCCACAAACTGAAGTATGCTGTCGAGTTCGTTTTGCGAAGGACGGCGCATATTCTTATGCCTGCCAAATCCCCACGCCGAAACAAGAGGCGAAACAGTAGGGTCAAACGCTCCGCCGCTAATTCTATTAAGGTATACCGAATTGTTGAAAATGTCGGTAAAAAACTTGTCAACCACAATGTTGGCACCGTTGTTGATTAGCGAAAGCTGCGACTCTGGATTATACGCTGACATGGAGTAGTCGAACGCCAACAGCAAAGAATCAAACACATGAGTTAGGTCTTCGCCATTGGAACTTTTGTAGGTGATATGCCACGTAGTACCCTGTGCATAGCCCTGAGCCATCATATAAGTATTTGACTGATTGGCGCGATAGCCGCATTGGGATAATGATACTGCTGCTGCCAATGGCAAAAAAGCATTGAGCAATAATGATTTAAGCTTCATCACTTTCGGTTTGGGTTAGATATCGCATGGCAACAGCCTCCGAAACCGCCGAAAAATCTTCCTTGGAGATAATCTTCTCTGGATTGATTACCAACACAAACTCGCCGTCCTGCTCTATCACACCTTTTATATAAGTGTCGAAAAACGGCTCCCCCTGTTGGCAATCCACCGGTTTCACCTCATCGCGGGCAAACTCGCCAACGAAAATCACCTTGTCGACCAACGCTCCGAATACTTGTCGGCCGCAATCGGTTTCCACCTCTATGATTACCGTGTAGCCTTTGTCGCCGCCGGCATCAGATGGCAAAGAAAAACGCTTAACGGTGTCGACAACTGGGATAACGATGCTCCTATAGTTGGTGATTCCTACCACGTATGGAGCGGTGTCGGCAAAGGGCAGCAGCTTGCCCGAAAGAGTTACCTCTATAACGCTGCTTACCGGCAAAGCGTATTTATGCCCGCCCACACGGTAAATCATGTAAGGAACTCTGCTCTGCGATGATGACGAACTGACAGCCATAACATTGGAATATTAAAAAAAAAGGAGCAAGCTCCTTAAAACGCACCGCTACAACCGCTTACCCTTGCTGACTTCCGCCCCTGGGGGATTCGCAGGAGCTGGTCGAATAAGACTTACTCCGGCTGCAAAGGTAGAAAGGATTTTGGTTTCAAAAAATTTTTTTACGAGTTTTTTTTAAAAATTAAACAATTGTCAGATATTCAAAAGATTAAAGGAGTATTTTTAATGTTATGCCAAATTATTACTTCCATCAATGATAATTCCAAAAAAAACATTACTTTTGCCTCCTGAAATACAAAAACAAATGGAGGTATCAAAAAAAGATCTATTTCGTCATGCGCTCACATACGGAGCTTACACTGGCGCGGCAATGTTGGTGGCAGCGGTTATAACCGAACTCGTCACCAGACAGCTGTCGTTCGGAGGCTTTCTCACCTACCTTCTGTTATCGGCCGGCATACTGTTCGGACAGAAGGCGTGGGTCAGGAACAACGAACAAGCAACAATACTGCCTATCACCGCCCACGGCATTATCTGCGGATTTGGCGCGTCGCTCATTATGGCGCTATACATCGTCATCGACCTCAAATTTGTTAACACCTCGGCTTTCGACACCGCTGTGGAGCAGTCGATGCAGATGCTCCGCGAGTCGCACTCTTTCACCGAGCAGGATCTCACCACCGCCGCCACCATACTCGACACTTGCAAAATACCTTTCGCCATAATCACATACATGATTTACAACATAGTGATTTCGCTGCTGTTCTCATTGTTCAGCGCATGGCTTATCCAAATTCAAAAAAAATAAAACATGGACATATCTGTAATAGTACCCGTATACAACGAAGACGAATCGATTCCCGAACTCCGCGAGTGGATTGCCAAAGTAATGGCAGATAACGGTTTCAGCTACGAGATAATAATGGTGGACGACGGCAGCACAGACCGCTCGTGGGAGATAATCCAAGAGATGTCGCAAAAATACCAACATATAAAAGGTGTGAAATTCCGCCGCAACTACGGCAAGTCGGCAGCCCTTAACACAGGGTTCAAAGCCGCGCAAGGCGATGTGGTGATAACCATGGACGCCGATATGCAAGACAGTCCAGACGAGATTCCCGAACTCTACCGCATGATTAAGGAAGACAAACTCGATGTGGTGTCGGGATGGAAGAAAAAACGCTACGACCCTATCAGCAAGACCGTCCCGAGCAAGTTTTTCAACTTCACAGCGAGGTTGGTAACAGGCATCAAGCTCCACGACTTCAACTGCGGACTCAAGGCATACCGCAGCACTGTGGTCAAGAGCATCGAGGTATACGGCGAAATGCACCGCTACATACCCGTACTCGCCAAACAGGCCGGTTTCCGTCGCATTGGCGAAAAGGTGGTGCAGCACCGAAAACGCAAATACGGTGTTACTAAATTTGGTCTCGAACGATTTGTCAACGGATACTTGGATCTGCTCACCGTTAGCATTGTAAGCAAATTCGGCAAAAGCCCGATGCACTTTTTCGGTCTCATGGGAACGCTCAGCTTCCTTATCGGATTCGGCATCCTCACATACCTCAGCATAGCCAAGTTTGCCTGGAACCAGTACCAGATGACCGACCGTCCGCTATTCTACTTCGGACTGCTAACCATTATCTTCGGCACACAGCTATTTCTCACAGGCTTCACCGCCGAACTTGTGGCTCGCTCATCTGCCGACCGCAACAATTACCTCATCGAAGACTCCACCGAGGAAAAATAACTTTCAACTACTCCTTTTGGTACTTTTTTTGAGGATATTTTTTTTGAAAAAAACTGTGGCCATACGATACAGGAATTGTTTTTTTCATTATATTTGTACAGAAAGAATTTTAAAACCGTTGAATAATGGAAAACATACACGACGAAAAATCGCAGAAATCAATTAAGGAGATAATATTAGTATTTTCCGACATCGATGTGAAAATCACAGCGTTGAACGAATGTTCCGCAGAAGACTTCCTCTCGCTCAACAACTACCTCAAGAAGTTTTACCAAGATGCCAAGGTAATTTCAAACCAGACAGAACAGATATACGACATAATAGCAGGTGACGCCCATGAGAAGTTTTTCGACGAACTCCTCGGACTGCAGGATTCGCTAAACAACAAAATCAACATGCTCAAGAACAAAATTCTCAAGAGCATCCGCGGATTAGAAAAAATGCACACCGCTCTCAACCTCGTGTTCGTCCCACTCAAAAACTTCAACCTCAAAGTACTCACGCTCAACTTTTTGCTTGTCAACCTGAAGCTCAACGTAGCCTACTCAGACAGCACCAACATACAAAAAGTAAGCGACCTCATCGACAGCATCACCGACGAAATCAACAAGCTAAAAATCATCCTGCCCAAGATTTCGGAGTCAATGCTGATGGTCAAGAACGTTACGCGCCTATCGTCGGGCAAACTTATCGAGATACGTAAGAAAAACATCCTCGACATCGACCGCGTAACAGGACAGATCAACGACAGCATCATTATGCTAAAGAACAAGCAGGCAGTAGCCGCGCAAAAACTTCCCGAACTCACCAAACGCACCCAGAGCTATTTCGACAGCGTAAACAAGATAATAACCAACCTGCAGTACCACGACATCATCCGTCAGAAGATGGAACACGTGCAGGCCACCCACAAAAACATTATCAAGGAACTCGCCGCTATGGACATCAAAACCAACAACGAAGGCAAGATGGATCTTTCAGAATCGGCGCAGCAGTTTCTCCAGATACGCGACATCGCCGGAATACAGGTGGCGCAGCTTATCAACACCAACAAGGAGTATCAAAAGGCTTTTGCTGTGATAATGCGCAAATTCTGGGACATCAGCGAGGACATGAGCGTAATATCTCAGCTCAGCAACGAGTTTGTAGGCAACAACGACCTCACCGACTGCTATTTCAAAGACGTGGAAGACCACCTCAAAGGCACTACATCGGTACTCAAACGCCTGATAGCCGCCAACGAGGATTTTGGAAACGAAATAAACACCATCAGCCAGACAATAGAAGAGAAAAACGAGAAGATTAAGGAGATTCAAACCGTCCACAACCTGCTCGAAGACAAAATCAGCGAAGTCCTCAGCAATTTTGAGCCTCAGGGAGAGGAGCGCGGCATAACCCGAATCGTAGACGAGATAAGGACTCTCACCGACACCATCTCCGAAAACCTCAACGACGTTATCCTATTTTTCCGCCAATCGGAAAACATCAGCAAAAAGCTCTTGGAAATCAACCACGAGGAAGACGGCAAACAAATCAACGACAACCTCAAGGAGCTTTCCACCAAGATCGCAGGCATTTTGGACTCGATAGCCGTACACAACGAGAAAATCGAAACTGTGCTTATCGAAAATTCAAAGCTCAGCCTCAATCTCTCAAGCGAAATCAAGTCGTCGGTGGAACAGGTGAAATACTACGACTTTTTCGAGAAAATCATGCTCGAAATCGTTACACAGCTCAACAGCATCTACGCCAAGCTTGACAACGACACTCTCAACGTGCTCCGCATCAACAAGGCGGAAAACCTCAAGAGCCTCGAAGACCGCTACACAATGGAAACTGAACGCATCGTACACCGTCAGGCACTCAACGAGGAGACTCCCGACCTTAACGACGGGCTCGCCCCCGAGAACGCGGAAGATGACAACGACGTGGAATTTTTCTAACGGGATTCCCCCGAGAAAAAACTCTAAAACACGAACGAAATCCTTATGATAGGATTGTCGTAAACATTGTAGCGCAGTTCGTTGGAATCGTTAAAATTCCACAGCAGCATATAGTTGATGCCGCACCTTTCGTTGAAACTCTGGTGGTATCCGATACCGAAAATCAAAGGCACGTCCCAAGTGCGTCCATTGTCGAAGTTGAGGTAATACCCGTCGGAGATGTTGTCGAAATTGAGAGCCTGAGCCTCCGCGTGCACCACCAAGAATCTGAACGGATATACGTCGGCAAATACTCCGCCGCCGTACACCGAACTGTCAAACGACTCGTAAGTCCAGCTGTCGCTATAATACGAATACATATAAGTGGCTGTTACACCAGCCGTAAGCACCTTGTTGAAACGGTATCCGAAAAACGGAACTGTCTCGACATATCCAAACGACGACGAAAAGCCGAATCCGAAACTGCCACCGAACGCGAACTTGTCCATAAAGGTGCGCTCGGGTTTGGCATTGCCATTGGCATCGCGCTGCACGGTTACATCGTCGTCCTCAAAATACTCAAACTGCGCGAAAGAGGCGTTTGCTACCGAGACCATCAGCAGCAAAGCAATAATAATTCTAATATGTTTCATAATAATCTCAACAAAAATTTTCCGCAAAGATAAACATTTGCGGCAAAAATCAGTTACCTGTTACCTGCTTTGTTCGCATCTCGCGGAGCTGCTCAATCAGAGAGCGTTCCTTTTCGGTGATATTCTGCGGAAGCGAATATTTGATTTTTACAAACAAGTCGCCGTACACGCCCGGAGTATTGTACACTGGCATACCCTTACCCCTGATTCTCAACTGCTTGCCATACTCCACACCGGCAGGAATAGCAATCTTGATATTTCCGCTGAAAGTAGCAATCATGATATAGCCGCCGAGCATAACAGTGTAGATGTCAACAAAAACCTCCGAAAACAGCTCGTCGCCTCGGCGGATAAAGAGCGGACTCTTGTTGTCAACGCCCACGCGCACATAAAGGTCGCCGTTGCGTCCGCCATGCACTCCCGGATAGCCCTGCTCAGGAATCTTCAAAAGCGTATCGTCCTGGATGCCGGGCTTTATCTTAATCCTCAGCTCCTTGCCCAGCACCTTGATAATACGTGTGGAACCCTTGTAAGCCTCCTCGAGCGAGATTGAAATTTTGCCCGTAAAGTTGTCGCCCTTGAAAAATGAGCTGTTGCGGAAAAAGTTGTTGAAAAACTCCGAATATCCGCCCTTGGTGGCGCGTCCGAACCAGCTGTCGTCGTTCGAAGATGTTGTCTTTTGGGAGGAGCGGGTGTAAAATTCGGTGGAATTTTCCTTGCCGTCCAACATTATGTCAAACTTTTTGCGCTTTTCGGCATCGCTTAGCACATCGTATGCCTCATTAATCTCCTTGAACTTCTCCTCCGCTGAAGCATCCCCTGGATTGCGGTCTGGATGGTATGTCATGGCTAATCGGCGGTACGATTTCTTTATCTCATCGGCGGTAGCGTTCTTGCCTACCTCCAAAATTTTATAATAATCTTTAAACTGCATAAGAATTAATATTTTTTAGTAAACTAAATTACACAATTTTTCTTAATTTTACGCTGTAAAAATAGCAAAAAAAATTGGCACTAATAAAATTAGAAAAACTTTCTAAAACATACACCAAAGGAGAGAACAAAATTTTTGCTCTACGTGATATAAATTTCGACATCGAAGAGGGCGAGTTCGTATCCATCGTAGGCAAATCGGGTTCCGGCAAGTCTACACTGCTCAACATTTTGGGCGGAATGGACACCTCTGCGGATGGCGGAGTATATTTCAACGGCGACAACATACTGAATATGAGCGAAAAACAGTTAGCCCGCTACCGCACATACTCGGTGGGCATGATTTTCCAGTCGTTCAACCTAATTCCGTGGCGCACAGCCATCGACAATGTAAAACTGCCACTCGTATTCAGCGGATACCCAAAACGCCTCCGCGAAACACGCGCCTGCGAACTGCTCTACAACATGGGGCTTTACAAACGCGCGCTTCACTATCCGTCAGAACTTTCGGGCGGCGAGGCACAGCGTGTGGCTATTGCCCGCGCTCTCGCCAACAAGCCTAAGATTATACTCGCCGACGAACCAACAGGCAACCTCGACACGTCAACTTCTGCCGACATAATGGCTCTGCTGCAGATGTTCAATTCCAAGCACAACATCACCATTGTGATGGTAACGCACGACAAAGAAACCGCATACAGGGTATCGCACAAGACTATTCTCCTCTCCGACGGAGAAATTATTAAAATTTCCACAACCAGCCGACAATGAAATTAGGAGACATCATATCGCTATCGGTCAACAACATGACCCAGAACAAGTTCAGGACTGCCGTCACAATCCTCGGCGTTGCTATCGGCATAGGTTCGCTAAGCTCCATGGTATCCATCGGACAGGGAATCAGCCAAAACATTTCCAACGCCTTGGTAAGCAACGACATATTCACTGGCATGACCGTCAGCCGCCGAGATGCCGACTACTCCAACTACGGCTCGCTTGGCAACGCCATCTACAACGAAAAAATCGTCCCGCTCAACGACTCGGCTGTGGCAAAAATCGAAAAGATTCCGCAAGTTACGGTAGTTTTCCCCGAAATTGTAAAATACGCCGAAGTGATACTCGGCGACAAGAAATACAAAACCAACATCAAGTCGGTTCCCGCGCTAATGGGAACTTTCAAGCCGTTTGACAACTTGGCATACGGGCAGTTCTATGCTAACGACAACGAAAACAGCGTAGTGCTGAGCAAGGCTGCATTGTTCAGGCTCGGAATCAAAATCGAGGGCGACAACGACTTTGGCAAAGTTAGCGGAGGAGTCTCCATTCCAGCCGATTCGGTTATCAACCACGACATCAAGATTGTTACCAAAGTGTTTGACCCATCAAAAATGGACATGAACACACCCGACCTCCCCGTAAAAGACGACACCACCACGCTCAAAGTAGTAGGCATCACCGAAAACAACCCTCTCACCGCCGGAATGTTGTCGGGAGGAATATTCCTGCCCTCGCTCACCTGCGAAAAAATACCGTCGGTCGACGTTAAACTTATCTACGACATTGTCAACGGCAAAGACAGCGACCTCGAGCAATACAACTCGGTTTATGTAAAAGTATACAATTTTAAAGAGCTCAAAACCGTTAAAAACAAAATAGAGGATATGGGTTTTGTAGTATTCTCGGTGGGCGACAAGCTCGAAGACATCGAAAAAATCTTCATGCTCATTGATATGCTCTTGGCAGCCATCGGCATCATAGCCATCACGGTATCGGTGTTCGGAATAATAAACACAATGACCATGGCAATATACGAACGCCGCAAGGAAATTGGAATAATGAAAGCAATCGGTGCCACTCAGGGACAGATTAAATTCATATTCTACATAGAGTCGGGCATAACCGGAGCCATAGGCGGAATATTTGGAGCGTTGGCAGGATACTGGGCTGCCAAGTCCGCATCGTCGTTGGTGCGCAACCAGCTCTCCGACATCATCGGCACTCATACCGACTTCTTTGTCTTCTCGTGGCAGCTCGCGCTCATGGCGGTAGCAATTGCGGCAGCAGCCACCGTAGCAGCATCAATCTTCCCGGCGCACAAGGCCGCCAGAATAGACCCGCTAACTGCATTAAGAAGGGAATAGATTTTGCATCTATCATATAAAACCAAAAAACTGTAATGAACTATCTTGCCCACATATATCTATCAGGCAACATCGCGCTGACACAGGTAGGCAACTTCGTAGGCGACTGGGTAAAAGGAAGCATGATTTCGGTAAACGCAAAATATCCCCCCGAAATGGCTTTGGGTATCAGGATGCACCGTTTTATCGACAGCTTTACCGACTCCAACCCCATCACAGCACGGAGTACGGCATTGCTGCGCCCCATCTTGGGCAAATACGCTGGCGTGGCCATTGATGTGATTTACGACCATTTTTTGGCTAAAAACTGGAATCAATATTCTAATATCGAATTAGATACATTCGCTAAAAACTTCTACAGCAGCTGTATCAGATATTTCGACATCCTGCCAAAGAACCTCCAGCCGCTCATTCCGCACCTCATCATCAGCAACAGGCTAAAAAGTTACTATAATATAAAAGGTGTGGAAGCCGCGTTTAAAATCATGGAAAACAAGACCTCGTTCCCAGCCAAGACCGACGTTACAATCTCGGAACTCAAAAACAATTACGAAACCATCGAGAACGATTTCACACAATTTTTCTCAGAAATAACCTCCGTTGTAACAAGGGAGTTTGGAATAACGCACTGATAGTATGGAAACCATAAAGAAACTTCTCACCGCACTGGCTCTAATCATCACAACAGAGGCACCGGCATTAGCGCAGGAGATATATTTCTCGCAGTTTTACGCCGACAAGCTGTCGCTCAATCCGGCATACGCCGCCATTTCGGGCAACAGCGAAATATGCATGATTCTCCGCAACCAGTTTCCGGGTGTAAAAGGAGGATTCAAAACCTACGAAGCGTCGTACCTGCAAAACTTAGGACGATGCGGATTCGGGCTCAGGGCATACGGCACGGCAGGCGGAGGCGGATACAGTCAGCACCAAGCGGCAGCCACCTACGCCAACGTCGTTAAAATTTCAAAAAAAATAAAAATCAGTGCCGCTATCGAAGCATCGCTTGCCGCCAAAAACCTCAACCAAAACGGTCATGTATATTACAGCATGATAGACCCGCTCAACGGCAGCATCACCAACAACCAGCAGCCAATCGAATACACCTCGCCACGCGGCATTGCGGCATCAGTCGGAATGATAGTGTTTTCCAAAACCACCTCGGTGGGCATAACGGCGTTCTCCCTTGCGCAGTACAAGATTTCGGGAAACACTGAAATCCCAAAAACCATCTCCATATTTGCCAACCACAGGATAGAACTCAGCAAAAACTCCCGCCGCTCCAAAGAAGAAACCCCTTGTTTAATACCGAGCATAATTTTCCGCAATCAGGACAACATCAGCACCATACAGACAGGCGCATACATCGAAAACACACCATTGATTGGCGGACTATCCTACCGGCTGCAGACAGGCGGATACACGCAGCACTACATCATAGCCAGTATCGGCACAACCATACGGCAGATACAGATAGGTTACGGACACGACTTCAACCTATCCACCATAAACAAAATGAGTTACGGCTCGCACGAGATTGCCGTAAAATACAAATTGAACAACAATAAAAAAAATCAACGCCGCGAAACAATATTTTGCCCGGCATTTTAGTTATATTTGTAGAAAATTAGTTTAAAAACTCTTAAAATATGAAAGTGCAATCGAAAATAATAATGCTGGCAGGCATATTTGCGGGAGCAACGATTCTATCGGCTTGCGGTCCAAAAATTGCGCTGCGACACGGCGAATCCGGCAAAACCGGATGGGGCTACAACGATGACAAGATGGGCGGTTTCGAAGTTGTGGACTACGTCGAACAAGAAGCCGGTCCGGGATTGGTGCTTATCGAAGGCGGTACATTCACTATGGGTAGTGCCGAACAAGACATCATGAGCGACTGGAACAGTATGAGAAAGCGCGTTACCGTTTCGTCCTACTATATGGACGAAACCGAGGTAAGCAACCTCGACTACCGCGAATACCTTTATTGGATTTACCGCGTGTTCTACAACGAAAACAAAGAAGTCTACGACAATGCCGTTCCCGACACTCTGTGCTGGCGCAGACGACTGGCATACAACGAACCGTATGTACAGTTCTATTTCCGCCACCCTGCCTACAACGACTATCCTGTGGTCGGTGTTACTTGGGAACAGGCGAGGGATTACTGCACATGGCGTACCGACCGTGTAAACGAGAAAGCCCTCATCCAAAAAGGCATTCTCGAATACGACCCCGACCAGCAAGGTGCTCATAACTTCAACACTGAGGCATACATCGCGGGAAAATACGAAACCAGCTTAGAAACCATGATCAAGACTCCTAACGGCGGCGAACGTCACGCAACAATGGAGGATGGTATCATGTTTCCCTCCTACCGTCTGCCCACCGAAGCTGAATGGGAATACGCGGCTCTCGCACTCATCGGCAACTCTGCCACATCGCCCGAGCGTATCGTAAACCAAAGGCTATATCCTTGGAACGGACACTATGTCCGTAACGACGAGAAAGCCAACCGCGGTCTGTTCCGTGCCAATATGCAGCGCGGACGTGGCGACCTTATGGGCGTGGCTGGATACCTCAACGACAACGCAGCTCCTACCGCCCCTGTTGACAGCTACTGGCCTAACGACTACGGTCTGTACTGTATGGCTGGTAACGTTAACGAATGGGTGCTCGACGTTTACCGTGCCTCCACAAACCTCGACCTCGAAGAGTTCAATCCCTTCCGTGGTAACGTATTCCAAGTGCCGGTCAAAGACGAAGATGGTTACGTTATAGACTCGATAGGACGCATCATGTACCGCAACATGACCAACAAAGAGAGTGTAAACCGCATCAACTACCAGACAGCCGACAATATCAACTACAAAGACGGTGACCTCCGTTCAAGTAGCGACCCTCAAGACTGGAGTGGACAGAGAGCCTCTAACGACATTGGCTCTGAGCGTATGTACAAAAACAAAATCGACACTTTAACTGGTAATACAACGATTACATCTCTCGTCAACGACCGCGTAAGAGTTTACAAAGGCGGCGGCTGGAGAGACCGTGTTTACTGGATGGTTCCCGGAACAAGACGCTTCCTCCAACAAGACAAATCATCCGACGACCTCGGTTTCCGTTGCGCGATGATCCGCGTAGGTAGCCCGGGTGGTGTTGGCAAGAAATAATTAATTGCTCACATAAGCTTTACAACAGGGCTATCCTCTACCGGGTAGCCCTGATTGTTGTAAAAATATTCAGAAAAAAATAACACGATATATTTTTGCAACCTATAATAGTTGCTTATATTTGACACCCGAAATAAAAAAGAGAAAATTGGATCCTACACTATTCACAAGGGGTATTATGATAGGCTTTTTGGCAGCTTGCCCGATAGGTGCTGTCGCTATACTCTGCATACATCGGACTATCAGCAACGGCTTTTGGCCTGGCCTTGTCATGGGCATAGGCTCGGCTTTCGGAGATTTTCTCTACGCCATCATCGCTGGCTACAGCATCTCGTTCATAGCCGACTTCCTCACCGACCACAGAACCATTCTCGGAATCTTGGGCGGAATACTGATGATATTCCTCGGCATTAAAATCATAACCACGCATCCGGCCAAACAGATGCGGGAGCAGCAGTCCAAAACATATAAAAACAAGTTTTTCAACGACTTTATGGCAAGTTTCGCCCTTACTATTTCCAATCCGCTCACTATCATCGTGTTCAGCGGACTGTTTATGGCTTCCGACCTTGTTACGGTGTCGTACGCCGAAACAACCCTCACACTCTCGGGCGTAATTGTAGGAGCCATGGCTTGGTGGCTGCTGTTAGTGTCGGTAATCAATATCTTCCGCAAGAAAGTCCGCCTTAGGCACATCCTCTGGATCAACCGCATCACAGGCACTTGCGTATGCTGTTTCGGCACTACGGTAATTCTTTTGGTAACAGTGTTTAAAGACCGCCTGTAGTCATTCTCCATAAAGCGGCCGATGGCATACGGGCAAAAAAAAAGCCACGCTTCGCAGCGTGGCTCTTACCCTCAAAAATTAACAAAAATAAATCTCCAATTACACATCAAATTTAACACAACACACACTAAGTGTTAAAAAGCGGTTAACTGTAATTTCTTGTCTTCAATAATCTTTCTCAAGTTGATGAGAGCGTATCTCATACGACCGAGAGCTGTATTGATACTTACATTTGTAATTTCAGCTATCTCTTTGAAACTCATGTCGCCATAATGACGGAGGAGGATAACCTCTTTCTGGTCGTCGGGCAAGTAGTTGATAAGTTGGCGAACCTCATGTTCGATACGGCTCTGCACCATATTGTCTTCTACGTTGCTTTCCGCAAACTTCCTGCTGTTGAAAATGTCAGCTTCGGTCTGGTCTGCAGATGTTACTTTGAGATGCTTCAACTTTCTGAAATGGTCGATAATCAGGTTGTGAGCTATACGCATTACCCACGAAAGGAAAATGCCCTTGTCCATATACCTGCCCTTGCGGAGCGACTTAATCACCTTGATAAAAGTCTCTTGGAAAATATCTTCCGCCAGCTCGCGGTCTTTTACTATCAACATTATATAGGTGAAGATGCGGCTCTTGTGGCGGCGGAATAGTTCTTTTATGCATGGCTCTTCGCCTGATACAAACAGGTCGATAAGCTCCTGGTCTGTCAAATCTTTGTAGTTCATTGTCGTATAGTTTATAGTTTGAGTAGTGTTGTATCGATAGGCAAGTCCTCCTTATATTTTAAGTTCTACAATATTTTTAACTGTTGTTTTGTTTATTAATACGGAGCGCGGTTTAAAATGTTTCAAAATTTTAAAAATTTAACACTGCCCGTTCCGGCGGCAAAGTTAGCATTTTTATCCAATATATCAAATACCTTGCCGTTTTTTTTATATCCGCAATAAAAAAACAATACTTCAACAGCGTAGGATTAATAATAATTAGTATCTTTACGCCAATAAATATTTTTTTACTTATCATACACAACATCATGCTAAAAGTATCAGCAGGAATCGACATCGGCGGCACCAACACCGCAATAGGCATAGTAAGCGACAATGCCGAAATATTGGCGGAAACATCTTTTCCCACAAGCAAATACGAAGTACTCGACGACTATGTCAACAACGTCAGCAGCACTATAAACACTCTTCTTGCCAGTATTCCTGACGCAGAACTCCGCGGCATAGGCATCGGCGCACCCAACGGCAACTATTACAACGGAACTATCGAAAACGCGCCAAATCTTCCGTGGAAAGGCAAGGTGTTCCTTGCCGACGAAATCAAAAAGCATTTCACCTGTCCCATTGTTATTACCAACGACGCTAAGGCGGCTACCATTGGCGAGATGGTGTACGGCGGCGCAAAGGGAATGAAACACTTTGTGATGATAACCCTCGGCACCGGCCTCGGCAGCGGAATTGTGGCTAACGGACAGCTCATCTACGGCGAAGACGGTTTTGCTGGCGAATACGGGCACAGCATCGCCGTAGACAACGGTCGCGAATGTGGCTGCGGACGCAAAGGATGCCTCGAGACATACTGCTCCGCTACGGGCATCAGACGCACTGTGTCAGAACTATTGTGCACATACCGCTGGCCTTCCCAAATGCGAAACATCCCCTACGAGCAGCTCTCAAGCAAAGACATATACGATTTTGCCAAGAAAGGCGACAAGATTGCCTTAAAAGCATTCGACTTTACTTCCGAAATTCTCGGACGTAAGCTCGCCGACCTTGTAACAATCCTTTCGCCAGAAGCTATTTTCATATTCGGAGGTCTCGCCAAGGCACAAGATTTGATAATTGAACCTACTAAAAAGTATATGGAACAAAACCTTCTGCCCATTTACCGCAACAAGATAAAAGTTCTGCCATCTGCGCTCATCGACTCCAACATAGCTGTGTTAGGAGCTGCCGCGCTGGTATATTAATAAAGTATCAACAAAGGGGAGACACACCCCGTTCACAACCCAACCATTATGAAAACAGACACAGTTAAAGTAGTTTCAGGAGAGGAAGGCGACGAGACCGTCCTCGTGCTGAAAAAAAAGAAGTTTCCTTGGTGGATTTTGCTGCTGCTACTGCCGTTGCTGCTGCTCATCCCCATAAACCGCACGGTACGGCTGCAAATTGTCCAGCAGGGCAGCAACGCTGCTGTGGCAAACGCCCTCACTGAGTTCTACTACCCCGAGATAGGCTCTTTCGGCAGTAAAGTTTACGTCACACAGAAAGACAATACCGACGCGGATGGCAAGGTAGTGTTCGTTGGCATTTCCGAACCCCTTTGGTTCTTCCTGTTCGACAAGTTCTTAGGACTTACCGCCAAAGTAACTGTCCACGGAGGATGTCTGTCGGAAGATGGGCTGGAATATCCCTACCATGATTCCCCGAGGTTCAGCTTCAAGCTGATAGAAGTGCCTGCGCAGGCTGTCAGCGTGCCGGTAACTGTTATCGACGCCGACTCAAAGAATCCTTTGGACAACGCCAAAGTGGAAATTATCAAATCCTTGGACGGCAACACCACCATCGACTCCGTATTCACCGACAGCACCGGCGTAATAATGCTCAACTCGTCGCTCTGCGCGCAGATAACCCTAATCGGCTCAAAAGAGGGCTACGAAAACGACACTCTCTCCGCGGGCGCGGAAGCCATAGCCAAGTTAAACGACACCTCGCGCGTGCTACGTCTCAAACCGATATTCCAAGGCGAAGGCGGCGATCTCAGGTTCAACCTCCAGTGGTACACAAAAACCGACCTCGACCTCCGCGTGTTCGACCCATGCGGACACGAGATTTTCTACGAACACCGTCAGGCCGAATGTGGCGACGGAGAAGGCAACCTCGACGTTGACGCCAACGCCAAATACAACAACAAACCGTTAGTGCTCACCACCGAACCGCAGGAGAATATTTTCTTCATAAAACCCGCAAGAGGCGAATACAAAGTAAAGGTCAACTGCTTCCAGAAACGCGAAACCGCCAACGAAGTGGAATTCAACCTCACCATCATCGACCGCAAAGGCCGGAAAGACTTCTCTGGAAAGGTAAAAAGCCGGAAAACCGTTTTAGTTACAACTTATACAGTAGATTATTAATACAACAACACAAATAAATCATTATGAACTCCAACCAAGCCAAAGTTGTTTCGGGCGAAGAAGATTCCGAAATAACACTCGTTTTAAAGAAAAAGAAATTCCCGTGGTGGATTTTTCTGTTCCTGCTGCTATTCGTATTTATAATACCAATCGGCAGAACAGTTAGGATTCACCTGAGCGAAAAACAGACCGGCATCTCTATTGCCGCCGCCGAAACCAAGTTCGCGTATCCCGCTATCGGGCTTTTCGGCTCGCATACGCCCACTACCGTATCGGGCAGCACCGACAACGACGGCAAAATAGAGTTCGACGGCATAAAAGAACCTCTCTGGTACGTGCTTTTCGGCGGAATGTTCAACGATTCGGCATACGTTACCGCCGGCAACGAGTGTTACAACGCCGACGGAATTGGCGACCTGTACAGCTCGTTTCCAAAAAGCGATTACAAAGAGGTGCAGATTCCCCCGCTTTTCTCGAGCGTCGACCTCAGAGTTATCGACGTGGACAACGACGAGCCGCTCCCGGGCGCATCGGTCAACATTATTTCCATTGTCAACAACTCGCAAGACGCATCCTCTGCCACAACAGACCCTTCGGGAGCTTTTGGCATCAATATGCCAAAATGCGGAAGCATCAAGTGCATCGCCTCTAAAGAGGGATATTATAACGACACTCTCGAAGCGTCGCTGTTCGACCTCGGCAACATGTCGGATTTTGAAAAATCGCTCAAGCTATCACCCATCAAAGGCAGTGTCAAGGTTATTGTCAAAAACCTCAAAACCAAAAGCCTTCTGCCCGACGCCACAGTTACGCTCACTATCAGCGGAACATCGTCGTCCATGCAGACAAACACCAACGGCGTAGGCGTGGGACTGTTCGACTCGTTGCGCATTTCCAACACTCTGATGTTCAAAGCTTCAAAAGCCGGATACGCCGACACCACACTCGACGGCGGCACGGTTCAGAAATTCATGGAGCTTCCCGAAGAGGAGCGCACTATGTACCTCCGTCCGCTCACCACCTCGCTCGTATTCTACAACACCGACGGAAGCGCACCCCTCGCAGGCGTAAGAAACGAAATCCGCATAAACGGCTCGCTCAAAGCTACCGAATACAGCAACGCACAGGGCGAGTTCACAGTTCTCGGTGTTGGCGAAAACGACAAAATATCCATCACAGCATCTAAATCCGGCTACGTAACCAACAGCACTAAGGTTTCCAACGCAAAGCTCGCGCAGCTCAGCACAAAAGAGAGCCGCACCATTCCGCTCAGCGTCAAACCTACGCCTCCCCCCGCCCCCACTCCGTCGCCTACGCCCAACAATCCCCCTCAAAACGACCTCAAAGGACAGAGCGGCGACCTCCGTATCAACCTCCAGTGGTACTCTAAAACCGACCTCGACCTTCACGTCTTCGACCCATGCGGCAACGAAATTTTCTTCTCCCGCCGTAAGGCTTCATGCGGCGGCGGTTCTGGAAACCTCGACCTCGACGCCAACGCCATCATCGGCACTACCACCCGTCCGCAGGAGAACATCTACTGGCTCAAGCCTAAGACCGGCACGTACACAGTAAAGGTGGTCTGCTTCAAATACCGCGAGAAAACTTCCACCAACCTGAGCTTCAACGTATCTATCGTGGACAAGCACGGCAGAAAAGACTTCGGAGGAAAAATCTCAAAAGGTCAGACCGTGGAAGTTACCAGATACAATTACCAAGAATGATTGCAATAAAAAACAAATACAAACCCATTTTTTAATTAACGATGAAAAAAATAGTTGCGGCAACGCTCCTCTTACTATCATCTGCCGGCGTTTCGGCACAATCCGAAAGACAGCCCGGCTCAATTGTTACATACGACACTATCCCCGCACCGCCCGACACTCTGGCTATCAACGCAGCCCGCAAAGGCGCATACCTGATCTTCGATGTCGGCGGAGGCCCTAATAACATCAGCTTCGGTATTCCCGACACCTGCGGTACCAAGTCGCTCGGAATGGGCATCACCGCACGTTTGGGATACAGGTATTTCTTCACGCCCAACTGGGGCTTCGGTTTCGGAGCGTATTTCAGCACGTTCCAAGCAAAAACCAAGTTCCGCTATATACAGGCTGTTGAAAAAGGCACCGACCAAAAAGCCCTCGTAGAGCATCCCGAACGCGACTACCGCACTGAGTTCAACGACCTTGAGGAAAAAACCTCGCTATCGGTAATCGACATTCCCATCGGGCTCTACTACCAGCACCCCATGGGCAACCGCTTCCGTTTCGGTGCCGGCGTCTCGTTCAACATCACCGAGGTAATCAGTCAAAAATTCAAAACCGTTTCGGGAGAGATTATCAACTCAGGCTATTTCGATTGGTATCAACTGCAAGTCGACCACCTGAAAGAATACGGATACGACGCGTTTTCCGATTTCAGCGGAACCCCCGACCTCAAAACCATCATCATGGGCGTGGGAGGCGAAATATCGCTCCATTACGCTATCACAAGCAAGCTCGACCTTACCCTCAACCTCAACGGCGCATACCGTCTTGGCGAAATCCAAAACCAAAAGCAAGACAAGCTCTACGACGAAAACCTGAACCAATACGTAGGTATCACGCAGACAAGCCTGTGCGACAATCCAAAACTTATCAACGGCGGAGCCACCATCGGCATCCGCTACCGGTTCGGCAAGAAACCGCAACCGCAGATTATTGAGCGCATACTGCCGCCGCCGCCCGACACCACAACCGTAGCCGTAGCCGACAGCGCCGACATTTACAACCGCAATGCCGACGACTTTGGTGTAAACATCGTCCCGCTCGGATACACTTTTGTCAATTCGGGTCTCGACATGACCAAGCAGCTTGAAAAGAAGAAAATCGGCCAGCCAATCGGTACGCCTATCCTCTTCGCGCTCAACAGCGACCAGCTCGCCGACACTTCGCACACACTTATGGACACCGTGATTACTTTCCTTCAGAAGAATCCCGACGTGTTAAAAATCGAAGTTTCGGCACACACCGACAACATCGGTTCCGACGCCTACAACCTCGACCTCTCTAAACGCCGCGCACAAACCGTGGTGCAATACATCATCAATCATGGCAACATTGCCCCTGAACGTCTTGTGCCAATGGGTTACGGCGAAAGCCGACCGCTCAACGACAACTCCACCGAGCAAAAACGCGACATCAACCGAAGGGTAGAGTTTATGATACTTGAATTAGAAGAATGAAACCGCCGGCAATAAGTCAGGCTTAATAATACAAAACCCCGCAAGCATACACACTTGCGGGGTTTTTTATCAATATAAAACCAATACACCACTATTTTACAAATGCCCTGGCTGCGGCTATCGCCTTGTCTAATCCCTCAGGATTCTTGCCGCCTGCTGTGGCGTAGAACGGCTGTCCGCCTCCTCCGCCCTGAATATCTTTTCCTGCCTCTTTTACGATTGTTCCGGCATTAAGGTTGCGTTCTTTCACAAGGTTTTCGCTCATAATCACCGAAAGCAGCGGTTTGCCGTCGAACAAAGCTCCGAGCACCACGTAGACGTTGTCTATCTGCTGACGGATTTGGAACGAGAGGTCTTTCAGCAACTCCTTGCTGCCAACCGAAACACGCTCGGCTATCACGTTTACGCCGTTGACATTCTGAGCCTTGGCAATCAGTGCGTCTTTAATGCCGGCAAGTTTCTCATGCTCGAGAGCGTCTATCTGCTTTTTGAGAGCGGCATTGTCGGCAATGAGAGCCTCAACCGATTTAAGAGCGTCAGCCTCGGTCTTAGCCTTGAACATAAGTTTGAGAGCAGAAGCCACAGCGCACTGTCGGGCTGCGTATTCTTCCGCCGCCTTGCCTGTCAACGCCTCTATACGGCGTATTCCGGCTGCCACGGCAGTTTCAGTTATTATCTTAAAGTATCCGATACGGCCGGTGTTGCTGATGTGAGTACCGCCGCAAAGCTCTATACTCTCGCCGAATTTCACCACACGCACCTTGTCGCCGTATTTCTCGCCAAACAATGCAATCGCGCCCATAGCCTGCGCATCTTTGATAGGCATATCGCGGTGTTCTTCAAGGGCGATGCCTTCGCGGATTTTTTCATTTACAAATGCTTCTGCTTTGGCAATCTCCTCGTCGGTCATCTTGCTGAAATGGCTGAAGTCAAAACGCAGATAGTCGCTGCATACCATTGAGCCCTTCTGCTCAACGTGTGTGCCGAGAATAGAACGAAGCGCCTCGTCCAAAAGGTGCGTTGCGCTGTGATTGCGCTCGGTGGCGGTGCGTTTCTCGCTGTCCACCACCGCGCGGAATGTGGCGTTGAGGTTTTCGGGAAGTTCCTTAACAATATGAACCGAAAGTCCGTTCTCTTTCTGTGTGTCGGTGATGTAGGTCTTCTTGCCGTCGGCCTCGATATAGCCGCAGTCGCCCACCTGACCGCCCATCTCGCCATAGAAAGGAGTCTTGTCAAACACTATCTGATAGAAGTTTTTGCCTTTGGCCTCCACCTTGCGGTAACGCCAGATTTTCACGTCGGTGGCTGTCTCGTCGTAGCCGGTGAACTCCTCGGTAGTAAAATTGTTAACCTCCTGCCAGTCGCCGCTTTCTACTTTTGCGTCGTTGCGGCTGCGCTCTTTCTGCGCGTTGAGTTCCTGCTCAAACTCAGCTTGATTGTGTGTAAGACCCTTCTCTTTGAGAATAAGCTCGGTAAGGTCGAGCGGGAAACCGTACGTATCGTAAAGCACAAACACAGTCTTGCCGTCGATTTCTCGCTTTCCGGCTTTCTGCGCCTGCTCCACAACCTTGTCTAAAAGGCGGATACCAGTCTCCAATGTACGGAGGAACGATGTCTCCTCCTCCACCATCACCTTTTCTATAATATCTTTCTGAGCGTTGAGTTCGGGATAAGCCTCGCCCATTACCGAGCGGAGCACGGGCAGGAGCTTGTACATAAACGGCTCGGCCTGTCCGAGGAATGTGTAAGCGTATCTTACAGCCCTGCGGAGGATACGGCGGATAACGTAGCCGGCCTTGGCGTTTGCTGGAAGCTGACCGTCGGCAATGGCGAACGATATTGCGCGGATATGGTCGGCGATAACGCGCATAGCCACATCGGTCTCCTGTTTTGCGCCGTATTTAATGCCGGTGAGACGGCTGATTTCCTGTATAACGGGTTGGAAAATGTCGGTGTCGTAGTTGCTCTGCTTGCCTTGGAGTGCCATGCAGAGACGCTCGAATCCCATGCCGGTGTCCACGTGTTTAGCAGGCAGCGGCTCAAGATGTCCATCGGCGCAGCGGTTAAACTGCATGAACACAAGATTCCAAATCTCAATCACCTGCGGATGGCTCTGGTTTACAAGCTTTACACCCGGAAGTTTTGCACGCTCATCATCGCTACGGAGGTCGATATGAATCTCGCTACAGGGGCCGCAGGGACCTGTAGCTCCCATCTCCCAGAAATTGTCGTGCTTGTTGCCCATGATTACGCGGTCGGCGGGAAGGTGCTTGAGCCAGTATCCTCGCGCCTCGTCGTCGGGCTCGAGGTTCTCGTCTTTCGCGCCCTCAAACACCGTGGCGTAAAGACGGCTGGTGTCGAGATGAAGCACATCCACAAGAAACTCCCACGCCCAGTCGATAATCTCCTTCTTAAAATAGTCGCCGAAGCTCCAGTTGCCAAGCATCTCGAACATAGTATGGTGGTAGGTGTCGTGCCCCACCTCCTCGAGGTCGTTATGCTTGCCCGACACGCGGAGGCATTTCTGACTGTCGGCCACGCGCTTGCTTGCCGCCGGCTCGTTACCGAGAAAAATATCCTTAAACTGGTTCATACCTGCGTTGGTAAACATCAGGGTAGGGTCGTTTTTCACAACCATAGGTGCCGAGGGCACAATCTTATGCTGCTTCGACGCAAAAAAGTCTAAAAAGGCTTTGCGTATCTCCTTAGAGGTCATCATGTCTTAATGCTATATTTTTAAAAAATTACGGTGCAAATTTACTCCTTTTATTGGGATTATCCGTATAATTTACAAAAAAAACT
>JAFYFR010000009.1 GCA_017543645.1 Bacteroidales bacterium | reverse complement strand
TTTGAATGGTTACAGCCGCGAATTTGACGAAAAAGGCAAGGAGATAAAGATTGAACGCTATATCAACGGCGTGCTACAAGAGGAGAACAAAAACGCCCTTGCCACCACCAAAGAGAGCGTTGAGGTAAAAAACACCTATTACGCTGGTGGAGGGCTCAAATCGAGCGGAGGCTATAAAAACAACCGTCCCGTGGGCGTTCATCGCACATACAACGAAAAAGGCAAGATAAACGGCTCGTCTACCTACAACGACGAAGGTAAAAAGATTGCCGATGGTATTGTTGACGGCCGCGGTCGCGAACAGGGAAATTGGACTCTCTACGATAGTCTCGGACACGTGTCGGGCAAAGGTGTCTACAAGGCAGGAAACCGCGAGGGAGAATGGCTTTTTTACCATCCCAACGGTCAGATTGAGCAAAAAGGCGTCTACAAAAACGGCAAGCCCGAAGGCGATTGGGTTTGGTATTACGACAATGGCAAGGTTCGCCGCACCGAAACCTTTTACCAAGGTGCCGAAGATGGCGATTACGTTGAGTTCGACATCGGTGGCGACACTCTTGCCCGCGGCACATATTCCGAAGGCTTTAAAACCGGAGTTTGGAAAATAGCCACAGGCGACGTGGTTATTTACGAGAAATATTCCGAGGATATGCTTCACGGCGAATACCGCATTCTCTACCGCGACACCAACAAAAAGAAATTAGAGTGTTCATACCTCCAAGGCAACCTCCACGGCAAATACACCGACTACTACCCCGACGGCCGCATCCTCAGCCAAGGCACCTATATGTCGGGCAATAAGGACGGACTTTGGCGCTATTACAGCGAAGACGGCCTCTTAGAATCTGAAATAGAGTATTCGCAAGGGGAGATAATAAAGGCCGATGGGGCTAGTATGCCGAAGAAATGATTTTATATTGATGTAGAGACGCGATTAATCGCGTCTCTACAATTGTGCATTACGCAATTTCTGCATTTAACGCATTCTGTACAGCAGCGCGTATAGTGCTTTCGATAACACCTTTAAACGGCATTGCAAACAGGGGCAGTTTGCCGTTGAGGGTGATGTCGTGCTCGTTGACATCGATATGGCCGTTGAGCGACATTCCGTTGAACTTGCAGGCATAGTCGCCCGAACTGCCGTTCCATTCCTCTTTGAGGTCGGAAACCTTGTCGCCGTGCTCGCGCTTCATCTGTTCAAAAAAATGCTTCATCTTCTCCAAGGCAACATCTTGGCTGTATTGATGGTCTACTTTAACTTCCATTATATTCGGTTTTAATTGTTTGTGCAAATGTACAAAATTTATTCGACAATAACTAATTTATTTTATATTTAGTATGTATTCGTACGCCACTTGTGGCTTTGTTTTTTTTGGGGGGGGCAAAGAATTATAAATATATTCGTTTATTTAGTTTAATTAGTTGATAATAAACTATTTAATCAGCCTGATTCCGTCAATTTTGGATATATATTTTTCTAAATCGCTCTTTTTAAACGGTTTGCCGTGAGCAGGATAGATGGTATCGCAGTCGGTATTGATGATTTTTTGCCACGATTGGCGGTATGCCTCCACATCCTCGATCCAAATGATAAACCTATTGATACTTGGAAAATTGTTCATAGCAGCATCGCCGCAAAACATTATCTTTCGGTATTTTAGCGAAATATGGTCCGCGGTATGTCCCGGCGTGTTGATAATGGAGAATGGTAGTTGGTTCTTTATTGCGTCAAACCTATCGCTGTTGGTGGTAATCAGACGGTTGTAAAACTCCTTTTTCAACGGTTTGAAATTGCTCGCCCCGCCAAACAGCGACAAAATTTTACAAAACCTGTACGCCCTTTTGTTTGGGTATCCGCCCTTCTCGCTGTTGCTTCCCGCTTTTAGAAACTCCACCGCCAACGGATGCAGCACCACTTCGGCGGGAGTTATCGACAGCACCTCGTTGATAAATCCTGCGTGGTCGTCGTGAGCGTGGGTGAGCATTATATATTTGATTTTCTGAGGGTTGATATCGAATTTTTTAATTTTTTTCAAAAACCTCTTAAATCCCGTATCATACCCCGTATCAATAAGCGCATACCCATCGTCGATTTTCACTAAGTAGTTGTTCACCACCCTGTTTCCAAGGTTAATTATATCAGATTCCATAATAATGAATGGTTTATTTTTTTTGGGAAACAAAGATAGGGAAAAAGGTGTGGAAACGGTGCTGATTATCGCAAAAAATTCCTTACCTTTGTCCTAAGTATTAATCACGAACCAAATTTTGCAAATAGTCAATTAATTATGCACACCAAACGAGGATACTTACCCACCGACGAACAGAGTTTTTCGCCTGAGGCAGTGGAAAAAATGCGGACGGCTTCGCGCCACGTATGTTATCTTATCAACGAGGGTTACGACCTGCAAATGGCTTCAACCTTTGTGGGAAACCATTTTGCGCTTTCGGAACGTCAGCGTGTGGCAGTTGTCCGCAGCATTGCCACCAACGAGCAACTCAACATCCGAAAATCAAAGGAGAAAACCACCGTCAGCGGCGAGGAGGTTTGGATCGACGGCTTTAATATGATAATCTCGTTTGAGGTAATGCTCAGTAATTCAATGCTTTTTGACTGTATGGACGGCACTATCCGCGACCTTGCCGCCCTTCGTGGCACATACCGCATAATCCCCGAAACCGAAGAGGCTCTCCGCATTCTTTTCGACACGTTGAAATCTATGAACGTGGCAACAGTCAACATCCTCTTAGACGAGCCTGTCTCCAACTCAGGACGCCTCAAAACACTCATCGCCGAGGTTGCCGAAAACTATCCCTTCGGTTTAGACATCCAAATTCTCCGCTCCGTCGACCGCACCCTGTGGCAAAAACCCAACGTCATCTCCTCCGACTCCATCATCCTCGACCACTGCCAAAGTTGGATCAACCTGATGAGGCACTGCGTGGAAGGAAGGGAGGTGAAGATGTTGAAGGTGTGGTAAAGGGCGAACATTTGGTGGAAATTGACAGTTTTAGGTAAATACATTTGGTGGAAATTGACAAAATAGTGCAAAAACATTTGGTGGAAATTGACAAATGTGTTATTTTTGCTGATAATTTAGATTGATTGCTATGGATAATGGTTTGTTTTTCAAGAGAAAAGCATACGACCGCTTGTTGAAGTGGAAAAAAGAGCGCAATGGGGCAACAGCAATGCTTGTTCAAGGCGCTAGGCGCATAGGCAAATCCACATTGGTTCGCGAGTTTGCACGTCGTGAGTACAAGTCGTATCTGTTGATTGATTTTTCGTTTGCCACAACAGAAGTTCACGAATTGTTCAAAGATATTTCTAATTTGGATTACATATTCTTTCGCCTGCAATTTCTCTATGAAACAACGCTTTATGAACGCGAGTCTGTAATTATTTTCGATGAGGTTCAAAAAGAACCTTTGGCGCGTCAGGCAATAAAACACCTTGTAGCCGATGGACGATACGATTATATTGAAACAGGTTCGTTGATATCTGTCCGCAAAAGCACTGCCGACATCCTAATTCCGAGCGAGGAGACCAAGATGGATATGTTTCCGATGGATTTTGAGGAGTTTCGTTGGGCTATGGGCGATAATGCCACAATTCCGTTGCTTCGTACCGCTTTTGAAAAACGTATGCCGCTTGGTAATGCCGTACACCGAAAACTGATGCGCGATTTTCGCCTGTATATGCTTGTAGGCGGTATGCCTCAGGCGGTTGCCGAATATATCAGAACCAATAATCTTGCTAGTGTTGATACTGTAAAACGCGATATTCTTTCGCTTTACACCGAAGATATGTCAAAAATAGACCCTGACGGCAAGGCTACGGCTCTATTCGACAATATTCCGGGACAATTGAGCAACAATGTTTCGCGCTACATTGTCAGGCAGTCGATTGACGGTACACGGGCAGAACGTGTGTCGAATATAATTAAGGCTTTGGAGGATTCTATGGCTGTAAACATTGCCTATCACGCCAACGACCCAAACGCAGGTCTCGCCTTAACGCGCAACACCGACAAGTACAAGATGTATCTTGCCGACACAGGCTTGTTTATTACGCTCGCGTTCAAAGATAAGGATTACACCGAAAACGATATTTATAACCGCCTTCTCAATGATAAACTCAGCACAAATCTCGGATATGTGTATGAAAATATGATTGCACAAATGCTCCGTGCAACAGGTAAACAATTGTATTACAATACTATACCTACAAACGACGGGAAAAAATATTACGAAACCGATTTCCTTATTGCCGACGGTTACAAAGTATCGCCGATAGAGGTGAAATCATCGGGTTATAAGAGTCACACCTCGCTCGATGTGTTTTGCAAGACCTATTCCGATCGTATCAAAAACCGCTACCTTATCTACACCAAAGATCTTTGCCACGCCGACGGCATCGACTATGTGCCGGTGTATATGACGATGTTTTTGTGATGAGGAAGGGGTTGCCCCCCCCTCCCCTACTCTAACTCATTGTTTTCAAAGTACTTTTGTAGCCAATCGGCGAAGGTGATGAGGCGGGTGCGGGTCATTGAGGGGATGAGGTCGTTGATGTTGTCGTAGTGGGCGTTGGCGATGAAGTAGAGGTACTCGTCGAGCATATTGTCGGTGAGCATTTGGGCGAAAAATTTGAGGTAGAAGGTCTCGTAGAAGCCGTTGCGGTCGGTGATGGATTCCGAGAGGTCGGTGAGTAGCGACTTTATGTTTTTTAGAAACGGCTCGGCGGCGGGCAACGGGTCGGATGTTTTGGGCAGACGCTGCAACGAGTTGAGAAACAGCAATGAAGAAATCAAATCCTCGTCCTGAGGTGCTACCAATTTGGGATTGGCGGTTTTTTGGGCAATGATGCGGTCGGCGTCGTTGACATTCATTATTGCGGCTAATTTGTTGATTGCCAATACCGAGCGTGCCGATTTGGGTTCGGTCAGGAGGTAAAAACAGTATGCGAGGGCGCTGTGGATGTAGAGTTCGTCGTCGTAGAGAGTTTGGGCAAGGTCGAAATGCAGATCTGCGCCAAAATTGTACCGCTTAATAGCCTCAATGTACGACTGATACGCCTCGGCGGTCTTTTTCTCGTCGGTGAAACTCTTTGCCTTGCAGTAGTGCGGCAGGTATTCGGTGGGGAATTTTTGGGCAGCTCGGTCGTAGGCTTTGCGTTCATCGGCGTATTTTTTGCTGATATTCAAGCATTTGCCTAAGATAACCGAAGCGTGGAGCATATATTCGGAGTTCATATCCATCACGCTCTGAGCATATTTTTGTGCTTTGGCGTAATCTTTGAGTTTAAAATAATTGACTGACAGATTGTAACTTACAAGGTCTTTGAGATAGTCCTTTTGTAAGAGCGAAATCAGTTTGTCGTTGCTCTCCTTATATTTGCCTTCGTCGGAGAGATTGACTGCTATTTTTAGAGTTGAGGCGAGGTTTTCTTGGTCTTGGCAGAAAGTTTTTCCCACCATAGCGAAAACAGTGATTATAATTAATAAAAAGCGTGTCATTTGATGTGATTATTTAATATCTTGGAAGATTGATTCGAGAAGTTTTGGATCGGTTAAGTGGACGGTAACGAGACCTGCGTTTTTGGCAGAAGCAATATTGTCGGCGCGGTCGTCGATGTAGAGCGTTTCGGCGGGATTGATTTTTGCGTCGTTGATAACATACTGAAAACAAGCGGGATCGGGTTTCTCGTAGTGTATTTCGTTTGAGTAATAACGCTTTACAAAAAGGTCGTCGGGCCATTGGGCTAGTTTTTCTACATAGTTGACGTGAATTTCGTTTATGTTGCTGAGTACGTAGAGGTTAAAGCCGTGGTCTTTGAGTTTTTGGAGCAGTGGACGGTTGGTTTCGGGATAGCAAAGAATCATAGCGTTCCAACAGCGGTCGAAAGTCTCGTTGTCCATATTAGTTTCAAACACATTGTTGCAGAATTGGCGGTATTCGTCGGAAGTGCAAGTGCCTGTGGTATAGCGATGTGCGATGTCGGTTTCTTCGCAAAGTTTCTTCACAAAAGTGTCGGCGGCATTCTTGGCTCCGCAGCGTTCGTAGGCCTCTATCGTGGCGTTTATCGACAGTGGGAAAAGTACTCCTCCGAGGTCGAACATAATGTTTTTCAAGTTGTTAAAGTTAATCATAAAAAAATGTTTAAAAAAATTTTTTATCTTAGTTTAAATATTTACTTTTGCACTCACAAAACGTTAAGTTAAAACGTTGGACCCATAGCTCAGTTGGTTAGAGCATCTGACTCATAATCAGGGGGTCCTAGGTTCAAGCCCTAGTGGGTCCACAAGCCGGTTGATTAAAATCAATCGGTTTTTTTATTTGTAGTAGAGACGATGTGCACATCGTCTCTACGCGGTTCCCATTACACAATAATAATCCTATCAAGGTTTCCGGCGAGGGTTTTGCGGATTTCGTTCAACTGTTTTATCTGCCCGAGAACCTCCATTTGTGCGTCGGCCGACAGTGAGCGGTCTTTGAGTTGCTCAATTGCCTGTTTTTCAGCCATATTGATAATCTTCAACTTGTATGTGAGTATCGTCTTGGGAATGTCCTTCTTGTAGGTCATTTCGGGAGTTTCGCAGGTGTTGCCTCGCTTTGTCCAAATGTTGCTCAGCGACTCTTTGGGAATGGTGAGGTCGGCGGCGAGATTGCGGATGCGTTCGTCCTCGTTGTTGAGAAAATACGACGCGTCGATGGTGGTGTTGCTCAGCAGGTGACTCTTGTAATCCTCGAAAATCTTCTGAAACACAAGGTTTTTGAGTTCGAGATCCTCGTTCATAAGTTCGCCTATGATGTATGTGCTCACGGTTACGATGCTTTGCTCGCCTGTGGCAACGTCGGTGATGGTTTCGTATTCGTAGTTGCCAAAATTGATGAGGTAGTTGATAATCTCCCTTTCCTCCACCTCTGCGTAGACATTCTGCACGAATGTTGGCACCGTCTGCGATTTGTCGGCGGTTTGGATAATTGGCTGACCATCAGGCGGCAACGGCATTGTCGGGTCGGCAGGATTGGTAATGTCGCTACCTTGGCGGAATTTGGCTTTGATAAAATCCTCGTGCTGTTTCTTTATCAGGCGGCCTGTTTCGGCATAAAGCGCATCTTCCTTAACGTCAAGCAGTTTGCTACATTCCTTGATGTAAAAACTTCGGGTAACGGCGTTGTTGATTTTAGAGATCGACACCACAATGCTGCCCACTACCTCGGAACGTTTCATCGGGTCGTTTGCGCTGTCTTTGAGCAAGATACGAGTTTTAAAACGGATAAAATCCTCCTCGTGCTCGTCGATATATTGCTGCAACTCGGTGGGTGTGTGCGAGTTAGCGAATGAATCGGGGTCTTCGGGTTCGGGCAGAAGCACTACCTTCACGTTTATTTCCTGTTCGAGAATCAGGTCGATACCTCTGAGCGACGCCTTTATTCCTGCCCAATCGCCGTCGTAGATGACTGTGAGATTGTTGGTAAAACGCTTGATGATAGAGATTTGTCCCGTAGTAAGCGATGTACCTGACGAAGCCACAGTGTTGCAGATTCCCGATTGGTGCATAGATATCACATCTAAGTATCCCTCAACAAGATAGCACTTGTCGCGCTTTACAATCTCGCTTTTGGCGTGGTAAATGCCGTAGAGAACGTTGCTCTTGTGGTAAACCTCTGATTCAGGCGAGTTTACGTATTTTGCAAGTTTCTTGTCGGAGGTCATTATTCTTCCTCCGAACGCCACCACGTTGCCCGCTATCGAATGTATAGGAAACATTACACGTCCTGCAAAACGGTCGAACTTGTAACCATCTTCCTTAACTATCGTCAGACCTGTCTTTTCAAGGAATTTGAGTTGATATCCTGCCTTAATTGCCTCATTAGTAAGCGCTTGTCTATCAGCAGGACTATATCCGAGTTGGAACTTCTCTATGGTTTCGGGGCGGAGGTGACGGTGTTGGAAATAACTAAGCCCCACTACCCTACCCTCTTCGGTATCTGTGAGCGTTTTGGAGAAAAATTTCTGTGCGAAGGCATTCACAATCTTCATCGACTCACTCTCTTCGTGCTGCGACTTCTCCTCGTCACTCAACTCTTTTTCAACCACTTGGATGCCATATTTCTTGGCAAGGTATTTCAGCGCCTCTGGATACGTCATATTCTCGTGCTTCATCACAAACGACACGGGCGAACCCGACACGCCACAGCCAAAGCATTTGAAGATGTTTTTCGATGGCGAAACCGAAAACGACGGCGTCTTCTCGTTGTGAAACGGGCAGCATCCGATATAGTTGGCTCCGCGACGTTTGAGGGTCATAAAATCCTGCACAACGTCCAATATCTGAGCCGATTCCACAATCCGCTGTATGGTAGGTTGGTCGATCATTTTTTGTTTTCCTTGCCTTATGGTTTTGATTGGCAAAAATAGCGTATTTTTCGGATTGAGCCGGCGGTTGTTAAAAAAAATTTTAAAGTTTAAAGAAACTATTTATTTTTGCGATTTATAATCAAAGTATTAAACCGATGAAAAAAGGCAGATATGTAAGAGGCGGGGCCGAGACTCCGAAAGAAGAGGTGGCTAAGACTGTGAGTTACCTCTCTCCTACCACACAGCCGACGGTTAGCGACACCGACGGCAAGGGTTTCTTTGCAAAGCATTTTCCTATTTTGCTGATACTTTTGCTCACGGCGGGTATCTATTACGTCAACTTCGACAACGAGCCAACCAATTGGGACGATGACAAATACATCGATCAAAACCCGCTTTTGAAAGATTTCAGCGGCGATGCGTTTTACAGAATGTTCTTTTCGCAGAACAACGGCGAGCGTTATTTTATGGGTAACTACCACCCTCTCACTATGTTGACGCTCAATATCGACTACCATTTCTCTGAAATAGGTCCCAACGGCAAAGCCCTTCCTACAAGATTTATAGCGGTAAACATCCTGCTTCACCTGATGACGGTGCTGTTTATCTATCTTATTTGTACTCAACTGTTTAAACGGCGTCTCTATTGGATACTCATTCCTCTGATATTTGCTGTGCATACTCTGCACGTGGAGAGCGTTACTTGGATTTCGGAACGTAAAGACGTTCTTTATGCTATGTTTTACTTTTGTGCGCTTTGGCTGTACATTTTGTACAAGAAAAAGGATAATTTATTGTTTTATATAGATTCACTTATAGTATTCATACTCAGTGCGTTATCTAAGGGACAGGCTGTATCGCTCACATTCTCAGTGATTTTGGTTGATTACTTCCTCACAGACAAATATTTCAATTGGAAAACACACCTTAAGAAGATACCTTATTTAGTAATATCTATTGTGTTTGGTCTCATCTCTATCGAGGCGCAGAAAGCAAGCGCGGCACTCAGCGAGGTAGATCAATATTATTGGTGGCAGCGTATTGCGTTTGGTTCTTATGGATTTGTGCAATACATTCTGCGACTGATACTTCCGGTAAATCTCGCC
>JAFYFR010000060.1 GCA_017543645.1 Bacteroidales bacterium | reverse complement strand
TTATGACCGACGACGGAAGTTACGGCAAAAAAGGCGTGGTAACCGTTGGTATGGAGGAAGTTATCGCACGCGAAAAGGTTGACTTGGCGATTGCTATTGGTCCTGCCATTATGATGAAATTCTGTTCGCTCACAACTCTTAAATATCAGATTCCCACCGTTGTAAGTCTCAACACCATTATGGTAGACGGCACCGGAATGTGTGGCGCTTGCCGTGTAAAAGTTGACGGCAAAACCCGTTTTGTATGCGTTGACGGTCCCGAATTCGACGCCCACAAGGTAGATTTCAACGAGATGCTTCAACGTATGGGCTGCTACAAAGAACAGGAAAAAGAGGCGTTTGAAAAATATAAAAATGCATTGTAATGAAAGCGAAAATCGAAGAAGTTGTCGAAATTTTGAACTCGAACAACCGCGAACTAATGGCGAAATACTTGCAGACACACTCATTCGAATCATTGGAGGAGATGGTGTTGCGGGAGAAACTTCGCGAGAAGGAGTACAGTTTGAGGAAACAGGAGACGACCGAAACCGTAAAGACGAGGAAACTCTTGAATATTTCGCAAAGAGCCGTGGCGTTTGGATAGAAAATGCCGACGAGTATTTGGAAAAATTATACGGAAAGTATTTTGCCCACGGAAGCGAATCGTACGTGTACCGAAAAAGCAAAGATTTGGTAGTTAAAACGAGAAGTTTTATTGGGTATGAATCAGTAATTCAGGCACTTGTGTCGATTAAGATTCACAACATACTTTTCCCCAAAACATCGTTGAAAATTGTAGCCTTGGGCAGAAGTTTCGGCGAGTTTACCGCAGTTTTGGAGCAAAACAATGTTAACGGAAATTTTGCTACAAAAGAAGAAATTGAACAGTTTGTAAACCAACGATTTGGAGCGGTAAAAGATGATTCAGTTTTGGGTGGAAATTCGTATAAGACCGACAAATACTTAATGCAGGATCTAAAACCAAAAAACGTCTTAGTTTCAGAGCGTTATGGTAAAAAAGAGTTTTTTGTAATTGACGGCGATTTTTACATTAATAACTACTAAAATTGAAAACAAAATGACAGATTATAAAAAAGAACGCGAAGAAGAGTGGCGTGTAACCCTTCGCAAGTCGATGCCCGCAAAGGACAGGACTAATATCGAACGCGTTGAAATGCCTATGCAAGACGCTGTTGAACGCCGTAGCAACAACAAGGAGGTTAACCTTGGACTTACCGAGGAAATGGCTCTGCAAGAGAGCCGCCGCTGCTTGGACTGCGCTAATCCTCAATGCGTAACAGGCTGTCCCGTAGGCGTTAACATTCCTAAATTTATCAAAAAAATTGAAGGCAAAGATTTTCTCGGCGCTGCTGCTACTATAAAAGAAACAAGCACCCTTCCTGCTGTTTGCGGACGCGTTTGTCCTCAGGAAAAACAGTGCGAGGCTAAGTGTTTCTACGTTGACAAACTCAAAAAGAAAGCCGTGGCAATCGGTTACTTGGAGCGTTTTGCAGCCGACTACGAGCGCGAATCGGGCAAGATGGCAGTTCCCGAGGTTGAAAAACCAAACGGAATAAAGGTAGCCGCTATTGGTTCAGGTCCTGCTTCGTTGGCTTGGGCTGCCGATATGGCTCGCAAGGGTTACGATGTAACTGTTTACGAGGCACTTCACGAAATTGGTGGCGTGTTGAAATACGGTATTCCTGAGTTCCGTCTG
>JAFYFR010000008.1 GCA_017543645.1 Bacteroidales bacterium | reverse complement strand
TGGTGGAAGTGAATTTTTTGAATACGACACCACGTTTATGCGTCTAACACTGCGTGGCGGCGGCGATGGTGGATACTGGTCGGCAGCGAAATTCGGTTTCGACGCAGAAGGCTACCCTACGGTATCAATAGTGGAGAGCGATCTCGGAGAAGAAACTGAAACAGACCCTGAAAGAATCACCTACGACAAGGTAGACAACCGCGGCAACTGGCTCAAACGCGGCAACGAAGAACGCACAATAGAATATTACGAATAAAATAAATAATCTAAAAACTATGAAAGCAAAACTCATTATTGCAGCACTGCTGCTTTGGGCATCCAACGCAGTATTTGGACAGATAGAAGGCGTGGAAATAGGCGCTGACGCCGGTATCGGATATATCGACGGTGCCGACAAACGTATCAACGGCAACCTCGGATTCAATTTCGGTCTGACGTTTGTGCAAGGTCTTTCGGGCGGATTGTTCTACACTCACCTCAACACCAACTCAAAAGTAGACGGACGTTTTCGTTTCGATGACAACGAGTTTCTATTCCGCAGTAACTACACCGGATTGTATTTCAAAAAGATATTCTTTCCGAACAAACTTCTCCGTTTTTCAGGATTTGTAAAAGGCGGCATCGGCGGCACCAACTACTCTAACCATGTGGTAACATACGGTGACGATGAAGACTATATAGGCACGCTCCATCAAAAAGCCGACAAGTGCTTCGTTACCGTTGTTGAGCCCGGCGGCGCGCTCGAACTGAAAATGCGCGGACAGGGGATAATTTTCTCACTTGGTGCTACTTACCGTCTGTTTGGCAACCTCAAACTCTCCTGCGACGGACACAAAATAGCAACGGGTAACGACTTAGACGGCATAACAGTATTCTTCGAAATCACTTTGAGGACGAATTAATTAAAAATTGAAAATAGAGAATTGTCAATTTCGATTAAACCACACGGATGGCGGCGAGGGTCATGTCGTCAGTAAGGTCGCGGCCGTTGCGCCATTCGTTAATAAAGGTGTCGAGTTGCTGGCATTGTTCCTGCACGGGAAACTGGTAGTGCTGACAAAGGAACTCAATAAGGTTTTTGCTGTATAGCTTACGTCCCACAGGCAGTGACATATCACCGCCAAGCTGGTCTTGGAAACCGTCGGTAAAGAGGTAGACCATATCATTGTATTCCAATTTGTACGACAGCGACGAGAACTCACCGGCTTCGAGATAATATTTTCCTACCGGCATGGGATTGCCCTTGAGCTTTTCGTATTTGCCGTTACGCACAATGATAATGTTCTGATTGGCTGTGGCATAATACAACATTCTGTTTTCAAAATCAAAGCTGCATATCGACATATCCATTCCGTCTTCCATAGCCGAAACCTCAGTCTTGGTGTTGAAAGTAGCCTTGATAAAAGATTTCAGTTTGTCGAGCACTAATCCCGGATGGAGGGCAGTCTCCTCGTCGTTGAGAAACTCCTTCACTGCCGAAATGCCGAGCATCGAGAGAAATCCGCCCGGAATACCGTGCCCTGTACAATCGGCAACCACAAAAACACTGAGACTGCCGCATTTGCCTGCATAATAAAAATCTCCGCTCACAATATTCTTGGGACGGTAATATACAAAGCTGTCGCTAAACAACGCACTGAAGTTTCCAGCCGACGCAATTACGGCCTGCTGAATACGCTCAGCATAATGTATACTTCTAATTATCTGATTGTTGGCATCTTCTATCTTGTCACGGCTCTGAGTTATCAAATCGCATTGGAGCTTGATTTTCTCCCTCTGGTCGGCGAGTTCGTGGTTGGCAGAGGTCAGCAGGTTGTTAGCCTTGCGCTTCATGCGTATCAGCCTTATTATAAATCCAGCAAGAACAGCCATCAGCAACAAACTTGTAAGCACGGCTATCATCCACATTCTTAGCCGCCGTTGCTCCATGGCGTGTTCCATGTTCATTTTCTGCATCTCTTTCTCCTGAATGGCGTTCTGCACCGCGTCGGTCTGCTGTTTCTTTATGATCGTAAGTTCCTGCATTACACCTTCGTCAAAAATATTCTGCTGATACGAACTATAAAGGACGTAGCACGAATCCGCCAACTTATAAAGTCCTAATTTTTCGTATGCTGCGGACAAAAACTGGTAATACTGAGCTATATACACAGGTCTTACATCTTTTTCCAAATATTGTTCACACTCTTTTGCCTTGTCGGCTGCCTTGCGGTATTGTTTTTTTTCAATCATCATTTCGGCATCGGAAATAATGTTGGCAACGCATATTTCGGCATAAGACACCCCCGTAGAGTCGGCTGCGGAGACCTTTCTGCCCGAAACAATCACCAAAACTGCTATAAGTAATATGTGCAAAAGCCTGTTCATACTTTAATTCCTATAAGCGACATATCATCAGTTTGCTCGTCCACGTTGCACCATCCGTCGATATGTTCAACAACAGATTTATATTGATTTTCAATATCTTCTACTGATATTTTGGTAAAGAACCCCTCCAAATCTGCTTTCGGAATCGACTTTCCGGCATCTTGCTCCGCTCCTCCTTTTTGCTCGTAAATGCCATCTGAAAAAAGATAAACCATATCGTCCTTTTTCACAGATACTTCGGTATTCGTAAAATTGACATTGGATTCGTCGTCCTTGCCTACCGACATAGAATCGCCCACAAGCCGGATAATTTTTCCGTCGCTTATCACAATGGCAGTCTGGTTAGCAGAGGCAAATTTCATGGTTTTTCCGTCAGGTGCAAACGAGCATATCACCATGTCCATACCGTCGGAAATTGACAGATCTGTCTGTTCGGATGCGAGCGAATTGGTTACAAAGAGTTTCATCTTGTCGAGAACGGAAGCCGGATTATTGGCATCATCCACCGAATGTAAAAACTCCTTTAACCCGAAAATACCGAGCATGGAAAGAAAACCGCCCGGAATACCGTGTCCTGTACAGTCGGCAAGCACCATCACCTTGTATCCCTCAATTTCGGCGGCGTAATAAAAATCACCGCTGACAATCGACTTAGGACGGAAAAACAGAAACGATTCGGGGAAAATGCGTTTAAAATCATCGTCGGAAAGCATTGCGGCGTGCTGGATACGTTGCGCATAGTTGACACTCGCCATAATGTTGCGGTTGATTTTCTCGAGACCCTGCTGCTGCGAGCTAAGCACATCGCGCTGAACTTCAATCTCCTCGCGTTGCTGCGACAGGAGCGAGTTCTTTACAAACAGCTCGCCGTTAGTCCTGCGTTTAAGCACAAACGATCGGAGCAAGAAACCCACCGCAGCTATAAACAATATAAGACCGCCGATAGTGATATACAGTATTATCTTTGAATGATGGCTTTCGTAACGGTTTTCCATCTCAATACGCGCACGTTCTATCTCGTCGAGCTTGCTGCGCTGTCTGGCGTAAACCACAGCCCTGAAATCAGACATAAGGTTGGTAGTGTTTTCGTTATTGACAAGCATCTGGTATTCCACCCCCATTTTTCGGTTAGCGAGAGCCTGAGAATAATCCCCGAGGGCATAATAGCAGTTGGCAAGGGAGTTGTGATACATCTGCCTAAAAAGTTGGTGGATAGAGTCCTTGAGAAACGGCTCGCAATCCTTAATAGCTTTCAAAGCGTCTTTCGGACGGTTTTTCATCAAAAGATAGTTGCAGTAATTGTTCTGCTGGATAATGTAGTCGGTAAAACCATTGTCCTTGTACCAAGTGCCAATTTTCTCATAAAAAAGATAGCAGGTGTCGGCATAACGCTCGTCGCCGGTGAGGTCGGCAAGCTGCTGATAAAGGCTCTGCCCATGCAAAAGCACCGAATGGTATAGCGATGCCACACCGGGAGGAAGCTGCAAAGTGTCGTAAATAGCGAGCGAGGTACGAAGATTGTCGGCGGAGGACAACAGTATCGAAACAGTGTCGCCGGCTATGTGCGACTGTTGCACACTTCTAAGGTAATATGCCTGAGCAATATGGTGATACAGATTGTGCCGTTTGCTAACAGCCTCGAGAGAGTCGATAAACTCAACGCTTGCCTCGTCGAAATGACGGTCGAGACAAAGGTTGATAAGCCTGAAGTAACCATAACAAAGGTAGTCGAAATCGCCTAAACGGGTGGAGACATCAATTATCTGATTCTGACACCAAAGACTGCTGTCGAGTTGGTTTACATCATCGTAACAAGCCGAAAGAAGTGTCAGAAAATTGAGTTTTGGCCACTGGAATTTATCCACATCGCCACAAAGGGACAACGCTTTGTGCGCAACCCTTATGGCTTCACGCGCTTCGCCTCTGATCTGACACGCCCAGATTATGCAGCTGTAAGCCCCCGCCTGCGCCATGGTATCCTCCGGCGCACAATGCCGAAGCGACAGCCAACCATATTTTTTTACAATATCGGCGGCGTAGCAATGCAACGCAATATCATGATAAAGCCGGGCTTTGGTGGTGTCGGGAGTCTGCGGCGTAATCAAGGCGAGAATACTGTCAACATACTCCTTGTCGGAGTCCTGCGCCACAGAGGAAACACTACAAAACAAACACAACGCAGCGGCAGCTATCGTTGCGTAAATCCATGACACAATATTTATTCTCCGTAGTTCCATATCAACAAATAGTAGCGTGGCAAAAATAAAACAAAATTAAAAAATAACTACATCTTTTGAAAGAAATTACCATCAATTTTTGGCTACTAATGTTAAGAAATTCTGCTCCAGTTGTCGTCTTTGCTAAATAGCTTGTACTGACGGACTTTGATAACATAATTTTGTTGAGCCGCGAGCAGTGGGTCGGCAGATAGCACATCGGAGGCAGCGTTACGTGCCGACATAAGTATCTGACCGTCACGGGCTAAATCGGCTATTCTGAGCTGAACTGGCGTGCCGCTCTGCTGAGTTCCGTCCATATCGCCAGGGCCCCGCATCTTGAGGTCTTCTTCTGAAATTTCAAAGCCGTCGGTGGTTCGGCACATGGTTTCGATGCGTTTTTTGGCATCGGCAGAGAGCTTGTAGTCGGTCATGAGTATGCAGTAGCTCTGGTCTCCTCCCCTGCCGACACGTCCTCGCAGCTGATGAAGTGCCGAAAGCCCAAACTTTTCCGCGCTCTCAATCACCATGGTAGTGGCGTTGGGAACGTTGACACCCACCTCAATAACCGTCGTAGCCACCATTATCTGTGTAACGCCCTTGGCAAAAAGCTGCATAGCCTTGTCTTTCTCCTCAGGTTTCATTCGTCCGTGAACCACACTTACAGCATACTGTGGGGGCGGAAATGCACGGCAGATAGACTCATATCCGTCGGTAAGGTCTTTATAGTCAAGATTTTTAGATTCCTCAATAAGCGGATACACCACATACACCTGATGACCTTCGGCAATACGGTCGCGCATAAATTTGAACACCATAAGCCGTTTAGAATCAAACGAATGGAATGTTTTTACAGGTTTTCGTCCGGGTGGAAGCTCGTCGATAACCGAAACGTCCAAATCGCCGTAAAGCGTCATTGAAAGTGTTCTCGGAATAGGCGTGGCGGTCATAACAATAATATGGGGCGGAGTGATATTTTTTTGATAGAGTTTGGCGCGTTGAGCCACTCCGAAACGGTGCTGCTCGTCGATAATGGCAAGTCCGAGGTTTTGAAACTTTACATCGTCTTCGATAAGGGCGTGAGTGCCGATAAGGATATTCAGAGAGCCGTTTTGTAGATTCTCATGAATTGAACGGCGCATTTTGGCGGGGGTGCTGCCTGTAAGCAAAGCAACAGTAACATCCATATCGCCAAGCAAATCAGTGATAGTGGCAAAATGCTGAGTAGCAAGTATTTCGGTAGGAGCCATCAAACACGCCTGAAAACCATTGTCCAAGGCTATAAGCATACTCATCAGTGCCACAAGGGTCTTTCCGCTGCCCACGTCGCCCTGCAAAAGCCTGTTGCACTGACGACCTGTGAGAAAATCCGCCCGAATCTCCTTAATAACCCTCTTTTGAGCACCTGTAAGGCTGAACGGCAGATGCTTGTTGTAAAAAGTATTGAAACAATAGCCGATATTCTTGAACACAAAACCACGGCTTTTGAGATTCTTGGCATGTTTGATACTCAGAATGTTGAGCTGGATATAAAACAACTCTTCGAATTTGAGTCTGAACTTTGCCTTGGCAAGCGTTTCATCGTCTTTAGGAAAATGAATATTCCGCAAAGCCTCGGTAAGCGGCATAAGGTTATAATTAGATATAATATATTGTGGCAAAGTTTCAGGAAACGGGGACGTTACCTTGCTCCAGAAAGTCTGTTGGAGTTTTTGGATTGCGCGGCTGTTTAACTTGCTGCTTTTGAGTGCCTCGTTGGTGGTGTACTGCGGATAAAACTGCGATGTTACGCTTTTTTCGGCTTTCAAAGGGTCTTCGATTTCGGGATGCGCTATCGACCAGCCCTGATAAAAAGTCGGTTTTCCAAAAATTATGTACTCCTTGCCGGGAACGATACTCTGCATTATCCAGTCGAAACTCTTGAACCACACCAACTCTATCCTTCCTCTGCTGTCGGTAAAGGTGGCGGTAAGATGCTCTTTGAACTTTGCACCCTGCTTTTTAAAATTGCCAATCACGCCTTTGAGCTGGACTGCAATGTCGGCACTGTGTATGTCAGTGGTGTAATAAAACTTGCTACGGTCGATATATTTATAGGGGAAATAATACGCAAGGTCTTCAAAAGTCTTGATATTCAATTCCTTTGCAAGGTTTTCCGCCTTGGCAGTCCCTACTCCGGGCAAAAACTTGATGTCGGTATCGAGTTGCAAATCTCTCTAATTAATTTGGTTAAAAACGAAACACAAAAGTATCATTTTTGCGACAAGCGGACAAGATAATCGGCAAACATTTTTACAGTGGAAAAAGTATGGCACTTGTAACCGCTTATGTTAGAATTGTTTCCGATAAAATATTTATTCTTTTCCTGAAACGATTTGTCAAATTGCGACAACAGCGGAGAGAGGTTTTCCTCGTTGGGATAAATTTTGTCGGCTAATACAATATGATTGCAACCGGCGGAGGAAGCGGTAAGTTCGGCAGTTTCGATAGAGATGTTTTCACCAATAAAAACTACTGGAAACTTATATTTCTTTATGATATATGCCACAAAAATCAAAACCATCTCGCAATCATCGGGACGGGCAGAAAATATCAAAAATTTATCACTGCCATGATGAATAGGCTCATTGTCGGCAGCAAGGATTATCTTGCGGCGGACAAGGTCGTAGGCAAACTGCTTAACACTCTGATATATAGGACTAAGAATCCATTTTTGTTCCAACGCCGCCACCATAGGGATAATAGTCTCTGTCATAGCGTTTTCAAAACCCGACGAGAGAATCTCCCTGTTTACAATCTTATCGAACTGTTGCTCGTCGAACTTGTCGGCGGCAGAGAGCAGGGCGTTAATCTTCGAGTCCGAATCGTCGTTCATGGTTTCAAAGGTGCGGAGTTTCTCATCCAATTGTTGCGACGATAGCCGCGCCACTTCCGAAATCTTAAAACCACGCTTTACAAGCATAGCCACGGCAAGTATCCTGTGCAAATCGTCTTGCGAATAGATTCTGATGTTGGTGTCGGTGCGCGAGGGAGAAGTAAGGTTGTAACGTTTTTCCCAAATGCGTATGGTAAAAGCATTTACACCGGTGATATTTGCTATTTCCTTAATCGAATACTGCATAATAATTGTTGAATACGGCACAAATCTACAAAAAACAATATTAATTTTTCTCTTTTTTCGAGATTTAAAGATACAAAGTAAAAAAAATTTTGGATATTTGTAAAATCAAACACAAACGAGATTATTGTAGAAGAAGATGGTAATACAAAAAAATATAACACTACCGGCAGTGAACCGAGGTTATCACCTGATAACAAAATATATACTCGAACAACTTGGCGAACTGCCCAAAGCCGGAATGCTAAACCTATTTTTGAAGCATACTTCGGCGGCGCTGAGCATCAACGAAAACGCCGACCCGTCGGTAAGGTACGACATGGAAGGCATTTCTGACCGCCTGATTCCCGAAAACGCTAACTATTCGCACGACTTGGAAGGCTCCGATGATATGCCGGCACATTTCAAATCTTCGCTCATGGGCGTTTCGCTCAACATTCCCATCGCCAACGGTCGTTTAGACTTGGGCACTTGGCAGGGTGTCTACCTTTGCGAATTTAGAAACTACGGCGGCAACCGACATCTAACAGCCACCATTTATTACTAAATAATTATAACAAAATGCACAGTATCATCAACAATCACGTAAGCATCCGAAAATACTCAACCAGAACTATTGACGACGACATAATTTTGAGAATTGTCAACTCGGCAGTACGAGGAAGCAATACAGGCAATATGCAGCTATACAGCATTGTGCTAACAACACAACCAAAAATCAAGCAACAGCTTATGCCGCTGCATTTTAACCAGCCGATGATAGCACACGCGCCGTTGGTGTTCACATTCTGCGCCGACATCAACAGATTTTCGCACTGGTGCCGCCTACGTGGAACAGAACCGTGCTTTGATAATTTCTTATGGTTTTCCTCAGCCGTCACCGACACTATAATTGCCGCCGAAAATGCCGCTGTGGAGGCAGAATACGCAGGTCTCGGAATATGTTTCTTAGGCACTACGATGTACAACGCCGAAGAAATTGCAAAAGTTTTGAACCTGCCAAATGGCGTTGTGCCAGTTGTTACAATGACCGCCGGTTACCCTGACGAAAATCCCGACCCAACCGAACGCCTCCCCTATCAAGCTGTCCTACATTTTGAAACTTACAAAGAATACACCGACGACGATATAAACAAATATTACAACGATTTTGAGAATCTCGAAAAACTCAAGGATATTGTAAAGCAAAACAACCTCAGCAACTTGGCTGAAGTTTTCACACAACGCCGCTACACTAAGGAATCTGGTGCTATTTTTTCAAAAAAATACCTCGACTTTGTAAAGAAAAGTTTTAAGATGGAGTAAATCAGCAACGTCCGATGCGTTTCTGGTTTACCTTGACAAGACGGTTGAAATCATCATCAGCCTTGATTTTGTCGAGAATACGCCTGACAATCTTAAAGAGCGACTTGTCGGTGGAGTAGTTGGCAGGACAAGCGAAGTTTACACGCTGTTCGTTAATAAGCCGCTCAGCCACAGCACGTTTGGCTTTATCTCCGGGCTTGTATACAGCTATTGAGTGTCCGCCGTGGTCTTTCACCATCTTCATACTTGGAATATCGGTTTCGCCGTCGCCAAAATAAATCATATTTTGAAACGGCATAGCACGCTCATCCTCAGGAATATACTGGTTGATACGCACATTGTCCGAAATCTCCTTGATTCCTTTGTTTATTTTAAATAGAAACTGTGTTTTTGCAGTATAATCCACAGCCACAGCAGGCCAGAAAGCGTTGCCATCCTCATTGTAAAGAAAAGAACAGGCGTAAATATTCTCAAATTCAGAGGCAATGCACGACCCCTCGATCATCTCCCTAAGCCCCGAAGAATTTATATAGTGCTTGACCTCCAAGCCGATAGACTTGCCGTAAGCGTTGATATTAGCAAACCAATCTTTCACGCCTTCGTAGAGTTTAACACGACTGCCAAACTGACGAAACGCCTCTCGAGTAAGCTTGATACCGTTTTTGCGAGCCTCCTCGACCATAAGGTACATATAGCAGAGAATACCGCTGGCATCGTTCTGCTCCGAGAGCTGGTTATTTCTTTTCCAAAAATCCGATTTATCTGTACCAATGGCACTTATAAAACCGAATTCCTGCATATTCCCCGGCGAAAGCGTGCCGTCGAAATCATAAATCAATGCTACGGGAGTTTTCATCTCAAATTTTATTAATCCTGTTTATTATTCTTCTCCATCTTCCGTTTTTTCTGCAACTGCCAGCTGTTGAACAGATTCTGAAAGATAATATAAAATCCGCTGCAAACCGATGACAACGGATTGAGGTAGGTCTGCGCCACCCATATAGAAAACGTTGTATTCTTCTGACCTATTGCCTGACCCGCGCTGATACGGTCGTTATAATGCGAGCCGATTTTTTTGCCCGAAACAAACAGCACTATGCACACCACAAAAGCCGCAAACGCCATAATGATGTCAATATGGTAGTTCTCAGGGGTTTTCAAAATGGTTTTAACAGTCTTAGCCAATAGCGTGGTAAGTGTAAACGCCCAGATATAAAACGACAATCCGCTGTATTTCAACAAGAAACCATGCACTTTTGGTGTAAAATGCCGTAACAGCTCTGCCAAAATCATCGGACACACCAAAAGCGGAAAAACTTTCGACAATATGGTGAGAAAAACGTCCCAAAAAACCACACCCTCTTGCGGCTCAATCAACGGAAAAAGCACAGGAATAACCACAGCCACTGTAAGATTTGCCATAAGTGTGTATGTTGTGATACTTGCCGCGCTTCCGCCGAGTTTGGTTGTAATTACTACCGCAGCCGTGGCCGTAGGACAAAGAACTATCACCATTACGCTTTCAGCTAATATCTTATTAAAACCGCACAATGCAAAATAAACAGCCAACGCGCCTAAAACTTCGATGGCGAGTAGGATAAAATGCTGTTTATTTGGCCTGAGTTCGCGAATAGACACTTTGGTAAACGACAGCAACAGCATGGCAAACAGGCAGTAAGGCATCAAAAACGAAAACTGCGAAAAAAAATTATGAAAAACAGCTCCCGTAAGCATTGCCACTGGCAGAGCGTTGTTTTTGAGAAATTGAAATATTGCGTTCATTATAGTAATTATTCAGATTTAATATCAATTTTTACAACATCGTCTTTGGCACGGCTCTGCGTTACCACAAAAACTCCGGCAAAAATCAGCAGTGCCGCTATTATTTTGTATATCGAAAACGTGTCCATACCCACTGCAATAGCGGCAGACGTTGCCACCAAAGGCTGCACGTAGTTGTACATCACCACCACCGTAGGACGCAACCGGTGCTGTCCCACTGGTATAAGAAAATAGCAGATAAACGTGCCGCCTACCACAATCTGCGCAATGCCCCATAACGCCGACGAAGGAAGCGTGGAATAGTCAACTGCCGCCATATCAGGCACTAAAAACGGTACAAATATCAGCGTGGCAAACAGAAACATCCATTTCATAATGGTAATGGGCGAATATTTGGCTACTAAATCTTTGAACAGCACCACGTAAAAGGCAAAACTGAACTGTGCGCAAATACAGCACAAATCGCCCCAAATATTTGAGCCACTGTTAGATGCAGCAGCTGTCAAAATCAAAATCAACGCTCCCGAAATACCGAGAACAATGCCGCCGACTTTCAGAAAAGTAATTGGTTCGCTGAGTATTATCGCCGAAATCACCATCGTTACCACCGGCAAAAAAGTGGTTATCACCGACGCGTCAACAGGCGAGGTAAGCGAAACACCAGTTACAAACATTCCTTGGTTGAACATTACAGCAAGCAGCGAGGCAAAAAGCAGACGGATTTTGTCTTTACGCTCCACTTTTTCGTTGTTCAAGAATAACGACGTAATCCAAAACAGCACGCACGCGCCAGCCACACGGAACCCTGTTACAGCAAACGAAGAAACTGATTCAAAGTTCATTACGTATTTGCTGACAGGTGCCATAAATCCCCAAATGATATTGGCTACAAGCATTGCGGCGTGTCCCGCGAGAGTATGGCTGCTGTAAGGACGCATCAGATTTCAAAATTAAATCCTTTTTCGGTAAGTTGTTGATATTTAGGGCGATTAAAGCTCATTAACCTCGGAGCGCGGTGTGCTACGTTCTGCACTTTTTCGTCCAAAAGGTCGAGGACACCGGTTTTGAGTATCTTCGACGAAAAGTTCCTACGGTCGAATTTCCGTTCCAAAACCGCCTCATAGAGTGTCTGCAACTGTGTCATGGTAAACTTCAAATCCAAAAGTTCAAAACCAATCGGACGGTAGCGGATTTGCCCCTGAATACGTCGTTTTGCAGTTTCAAGAATTGTCAAGTGGTCGAATGCCAACTGTGGTAACTCGTTGATTTTGAACCATCCCGCCTGCGATGCGTCGGTGCCTCCGTGCGGAAAATAGTCGGTACTGCGCACAAGGGCGTAATATGCCACCGAAACCACCCTCTCGCGTGGGTCGCGGTTGATAGAGCCGAATGTGTAAAGCTGCTCCATGTAGACATCTTTCAATCCTGTCTCCTCGTAGAGTTCGCGGCGGGCGCAGTTGTCGATGGTTTCGTCAATATGCACAAAACCTCCGGGCAGGGCGTAGCAATTGATATACGGTTCGATGGCGCGTTTTATCAAAAGCACATTTAGAGCCGTGCCGTCGAACCCGAAAACTACGCAGTCGGCGGCAAGTGCTGGATGTTGGTATTCGTATTCAAATGCCATATTCTTTGCGTTTTAGATACGCAAAGTTAGCGATTATCTGTTATATGAGGGTTAAGTTAAGGTGATTTCTACATATTAATGTAAAAATCCTTCACCAAATCTTTAAACATCTGAGTATAAATATTTTGCGAAGAATAAATAATTAAAACTTCCTGTTTTAAAGGCAAAAATGATTTGCTAAAATGCAGCACAACACGCAGAGCGTCAGATTTTTCAAATGATTTTACAACCGTTTTTCCACAGATATGCAGACCATTAGCAATGCAGAGCCGGTTAAAATACAACCGCTCAGATTCGGGCAGAATCACCGAAAAAGTTCCATCCTCGGTCAGCAATCCCGCCACCTGCGGAACAAATCTTTCAAACGGCAAAGAATCCTCATGACGTGCAACACTACGACCTTGACTGCTTGATTTCAGCGAGTTACGAAAATATGGCGGATTTGACACAATATAGTCGAATTGTTCGGTGCCATTATTAAACAGTTTTAGAAAATCACCGTTTACAACCTTGATTTTTGTTGCGAATTTTGATTTTTCGACATTCTCATTCGCCTGACCATAAGCATCTTGGTCTATTTCTACAGCGGTAATCTCCGCCTGCGACCTTTGCGCCGCCATCAGCGAAAGCAGTCCCGTGCCAGTGCCTACGTCAAGCACCTTTTTTGACTTTCCGAAATCGCAGCAAGCCCCAAGCACAATTCCGTCGGTGGATATTTTCATCGCGGTTTTGTCCTGATAAATTATAAACTGCTGAAATCGGAAATATGGGTTTGACATAGCGGTTAAAACTTTTCAAAAATACCCAATCCGAACAGTGCGAAATCATAGCGCACAGGGTCATCTGGATTAAGTTTGCGGAGATTGGCGGTGATTTCTTCTACGGTTTTCCAATTGTTTTGAGTGCGTGTTATGAGTCCGAGCTTGCGGCCAGTGGCGGCAGTGTGGGTGTCCAAAGGAAGCATCAGGGCAGACGATGGAATATTCCAAAGCCCGAAATGCACACCCGACTTGTCCTTACGGCATAGCCACATAAGGTACATATTCAGGCGTTTACCAGCCGCGCCTTTCTTAACGTCGGCAATATGCTTGGTGGTGCGCAAAGGGTAGCTACATTCAAAAAATATTTCTCTAAATTTTATCAAGGTGTCTTTTATATTATTGAATTTAAGAAAATTGTCCTCAAACACAGATTTCAATCCACCGTAGTTGCGGTAAATATTCTGCAGACTTGCCACACAATATTGGAAATCTTGATTCTGAAAAGTGCGGTGAACAAACGGCGGAAAATCTTCCGCTGTTTTTGGATCGAAATTCATCACAAAATCGTAAGGCGCATTGCCCATTATCTCCATCATTCGGTGGGCGTTGCGCACAATCATCTTGCGGTTGCCCCAAGCGATGGTAGAGGCAAGAAACCCCGAAATCTCAATATCCTCACGCCTTGAAAAACTATGAGGAATCTGTATTGGATCGCTATCGATAAATTCTGGCGTATTATACTGATAATACTTCTCGTCCAAAAAATCCTTCAACTCAGCCTCTGTCATAACATTATGAATTATTAATAATCATTCCGTCCTGAATCCTGATAATTCTGTCGCTCATATCGGCAAAATGCTCATCGTGGGTAACGATCACAAAAGTCTTTTTGAATGTATCGCGGAGGCTGAAAAGCAGATTGTGGAGCTCCTCGCGGTTTTTGCTGTCGAGGTTGCCAGAAGGTTCGTCTGCAAAAATCACATCTGGGTCGTTGACCAACGCCCTCGCTATAGCCACACGCTGCTGCTCGCCTCCCGAAAGCTCTGTTGGCTTATGGGTAAGCCTTTCGCTAAGATTAAGGAACCCGAGAAGCTCCTTGGCGCGTTTTTCGGAATCGGCTCGCGACATTCCTCCTATCAACGCCGGTATACAGACGTTTTCCAAGGCAGTAAATTCGGGCAGAAGGTGATGAAACTGAAACACAAAACCGATTTTCTTGTTGCGAAATTCAGCTAAACGTTTGGGTTTTAGCGTATTGACATCGGTACTTGAAATTATAACCTGACCTTCGTCGGGCTTAAGCAACGTACCGGCTATCTGGAGAAGAGTAGTTTTTCCTGCTCCGCTCGCTCCTACAATCGAAACAATCTTACTGTCTGCGATCTCAAGGTCAATTCCCCTCAACACCGGCAGTGAACCAAAACTCTTTTTGATATTTTTTAGAATTATCATATCAACATTTTCATTAACAGACAATGCAAATGTAGCTAAAAAATTAGACACTACAAAAAAACGCCCGACATTATGCCGGACGTTTTGCAAAAATTATCTAAGAGAAATAAAACTACTTTTTAGAATCTTTCGGTTCTTCAATCTCTTTATTTTTCATGATGTCGTAAGCGATGGGCGATGCGATAAATACCGAAGAGTAAGTGCCCACAAGTGTACCGAGCAAGAGGGCGAATACAAATCCGCGGATAACCTCGCCACCGAAGATAAAGATTACCAACAATACGAAGATAGTGGTGAGCGAAGTATTGATTGTACGGCTCAAGGTAGAGTTGATAGCATCGTTCATATTAGTCTTGAGGTCGGTCTTGGGATGTAAGCCAACGAACTCACGGATACGGTCGAACACAACCACGGTATCGTTAATAGAGTATCCCACGATAGTAAGGATGGCAGCTATAAACGACTGGTCTATTTCCATTGAGAACGGCATAATGCTGCTGAACAACGAGTAGATACCGAGCACGACCAAAACGTCGTGGATAAGTGCGCAAGTTGCACTTAGTCCGTAAGAGCCTTTGCGGAAACGGATAAAGATGTACAAGAACATCACCACAAGAGCGAATACGATGGCCAAGATAGCCGAGTACATAATATCGTCAGCAATGGTAGGTCCTACTTTCGACGAACTCTGGAAACCGTAAGTCTCTTTGGTGTTGTCGGCAGTAATCTGAGGATTGCCGTTGGCATCAAAAATAAAACCCTGCATAAACTGCTCCTTGGTTATGCTCTGATTTTTGAAGAACGGAAGAAGCTTATTGTAAAGGATAGTTTCAATCTCGCTGTCAACATTATCGCCTTCGTCATCGATACGGAACTTGGTGATGATTTTAACCTGATTGTCGCTACCGAAAGTCTTAACCAACGGTGAGGACTTGAATTCTTCGGTAAGAGCCGAAGAAATTTGGTTAGTAGTTACATTCTGGTCGAATTTAACAACGTAGGTACGTCCACCGAGGAAGTCAACACCCTTGTCGAAGCCTTTTGTTGCCATTGAAACTATGCCAATAAGGATAACAATGCCAGATATAATGTAATAAGTCTTACGTTTGTCGATGAATGCAAAATGAGTATTTTTCATGGCAAACTCGTTCCACTTGCCCCAGAAAGAAATATCTTTGTCTTTGTCGAGGAAGAAAGTGAAAATCAAGCGTGTAATAAAGATAGCCGAGAACAAGGTGGTAAGAATACCGATTACCAATGTTGTAGCAAATCCTTGGATTGGTCCGTGTCCAAAAATGTAAAGGATAATACCAGTAAGGATTGTTGTAACGTTACCGTCGATGATAGCCGAGTAAGAGTTTGAGTAACCGTCTTTTACAGCGAGTTTCAAACCTTTGCCAGAGTGAAGTTCCTCACGGATACGCTCGAAAATAATCACGTTGGCATCCACCGCCATACCCATTGTTAAAACGATACCTGCGATACCAGGGAGTGTAAGAACTGCGCCCAAAGAAGCAAGCACACCGAACAAGAAGAAGATGTTGCACAACAAAGCTGCTGCTGCCGCGAGACCTGCCTTGCGGTAGTATACTATCATATAAATCAAAATCAAGACAAATGCGCCTATAAACGACCACATACCCTGGTTGATAGTTGTCTGACCCAAAGAAGGTCCGACTATTTCTTCCTCAATAACCTTGGCAGGAGCGGGCAATTTACCAGACTTCAAGATTGTAGCCAAGTCTTTTGCCTCAGCAACGGTAAAGTTACCGGTAATCTGCGAGTTACCGCCGGTGATTTCGTTCTGTACTGTGGGGAACGAATAAACCAAGTTGTCGAGTACGATAGCGATTTGTTTCTGAACGTTGTCTTTTGTGATACGAGCCCACTCCTTTGCACCTTGACCGTTCATAGTCATAGAAACCTGAGCGGCAGCACGGCGGTCGTCGAACTCTTCGCGAGCGTTAGTAATAACGTCGCCGGTCAAACAAGGATTACCACGATCGGTACGGATAGCAACAAGTTCGTAATATTTTGCTTCTTTGTCCCATTCGGGTGATTTAACGCACCAAAGGAATTTGAGGTCACGCGGAAAAATATCTGCAACTTGGGGAAGTGCAAGGTATTTGTTAACCTTGGCAGTGTCGGCGTAGTGCGAATAACCTACAGCTGCACCCGGATAAAGGTTGCCGCTACGGTCGGTGATGGGGTTGAGAACCGAGAAGAGAGGATTCTGTTTCTGGAACTGCTCTCTTGTTATGTTTGCCTGATCGATAGTGGCTGTATCAGCATTAGCGAGCAGAGTAGTGTCGGCAAGATCAAGAATAGATTTTGCTGTGTCGGCTACCTGTACGTTACCATCGGAAATAACATCGTTTGAGGGAGTTACATTTTCAGCAACTGTCCCTTCGGGATTGTCAATGTCGAGACCAGCGTCCACCAAAGTCTTAAGTTTGGCATCGGCGGCACGAAGCTGGCTCCATATTTCTGTAACGTCGTAAGTTTTCCAAAATTCGAGGTTGGCAGTACCCTGAAGCATTTTCTTAACGCGCTCGGGATCTTTAACGCCAGGAAGCTCAACGAGGATACGACCAGTCTGACCGCTGATTTTCTGAATGTTGGGCTGAACCACACCGAGACGGTCGATACGGGTAGACAGCACCATGAAGCAGTTTTCGATAGCAGCCTCGCTTTCTTCGCGTAACACTTTGATTACGTCTGCGTTGGTAGAGTTGAAATTAACCCTTCCCTTCAAAGTTTCAGTTGTAAAAATTGAAGCAAGTTTGTCGTTAGGATTAAGTTTTTCAAACGCTTTACCAAACAGGGTGATGAAATCGTCCTGGCTGTTCTTCTGGTCTTGTTTGGCTTGTTTCAAAGCGTTGATGAATGCCGGATCTTGATTATTGCCGGAGAGGGCAACCACAACATCGGGAACCGAAATTTCAAGAATAACGTTCATACCGCCTTTGAGGTCAAGGCCGAAATTCAATTCGCGTTCAAGACATTCTTTGTAGGTGTACTTTCTAATCCAGAAAAAATTGTACACTTCTTTACTTCCAATAGAGTCTAAGTATTTTGCTTCCTTCGTTTCGTCGCCATTGGCGTATTCGGCAGCGTTGCCGCGCACGCGAGAGGTTACCCACGAGAATGAAAGCTGATACAAACTCGCTAAGGCTAAGAGGATTGCTAATAACCTTATTACTCCTTTGTTTTGCATTTGTTCTTCGTTTATTTTGAAATTTTTATTTTATCTTTAAACAATTAGTGCATTTTATTTGCGGACGCAAATATAGAGATTTTTTTTTAATCATTGCAAAGTTTTTTATTTTTTTATTTACCTTTACAGAAATAAAAAATACACCTTAATATATAATGGAAAATTTAATCGAAAAAACCAAAGAACTTATAGGCCGTGATGCCTTTGCAAACTCAATCGGCATTACACTGGAGAGCGTTTCCACAGGCTCGGCCGTTGCCAAAATGATTGTTACCGACCAGCATCTCAACGGATTAGGCACTGTGCAAGGCGGAGCTATTTTTACTCTCGCCGATCTTTGCTCGGCTGCAGCATCCAACTCTTACGGAGTGCCTACGGTAGCTCTAACCTGTCAAATCAGCTTTATCAAGGCTGTGAAATCGGGTGTGCTCATCGCCCGAACAACGGAAATTTACCGCCGCCGCACCGTTGCTGGCTACGAAACCAGAATTTTCAACGAGGAAGATGCCTTGATTGCGCAATTCAACTCCACTGCCTACATCAAGAATTGAGCAGCCGGAGCAGAATGTCTACTTGACAATCTCCACCTGAAACAGATAGGGCCAGTTTTTGCCGGTTATAAAAAGTCGCTTGCCTGCTTCGTCGTAGGCTATACCGTTAAGGACATCGGTTTGGTCATCGGCGGCATTTGGCGGAAGAAGACCGGCAAAATCTATGTATTTCAACACCTTGCCTGTATTAATGTCGATTACCGCCACTAAGTCGGTCTGATAAATATTGGCGTATAGCAGTCCGTCGATAATTTCAAGCTCGTTGAGCATTTTTACGGAAGCGTTGTTGTCGTATACCTGAATAATCTTTGTGGTAGAGAATGAATTTTTATCGACAAAAAACAGATTCTCAGTGCCATCGGTAAGCAAGAGAGTGTCTTTGTACAGCACCAGTCCCCAACCTTCGGTAGGCACTTCAAATTCGTGTAGCTGCTGGAACGTGCTTTTGTCGTAGACAAATCCTTTGTGATTTTTCCAAGTAATCTGTATCAGACGGTCGCCGTCTATCGCCAATCCCTCGCCAAAATATGAATCGTTGAGCGATATACTCTTGACAACATCGCCGGTTTCAAATTTAACCTCACGTAGCGACGACTTGCGTGTAAGACCTGTGGACTCGTACATTATGCCGTTGTCGAAAACTAATCCCTGCGTATAGGCGTTGCGGTCGTGAGGGAAACGGTTCACCACTTTGTAACGCAGACGCTCCGGCACTACGTCGGACTTCAGCTTGATGGATGCCGAAAGGTATTCGGTGCTACCTGCATAAACAGCCTCCGCCGAAAGCCGCACACCTCCTACCCTAAGGTATTTAGTATCAAGCTGATAATGAGTATCTTGAATAAAATTAGTAACAGGTTTGCCATCAACAAGAAACCGTACAGAATCGGGTGTAATGGCGGAATCTGCTAAAACATTCAAGTCATAAACATCACCGCAAATCCCAGTGGCAGAGGGATTTTTGGGAACTACATCCAATCTGAAACGTGAAACATGGGTCTGTGCCGACTTGTTAACGGCATTATTGCCAGCATTGTTTGGCGTTCCTGAATTTGAGCCGCCACACGCCGACAATCCAACAGCCGACAAAAAAAGCATATATATATAAAGGTGTCTCATTTTTTAATTTCTTTCGGATTGAGATAAAGGTCGAAGGAAAATTCGTGTTGGTCGAAACTTTCCCAACTGTCAAAATCGGAGGACAGCACCGCCACGCAACCGGTATCCATAAGCATACGTTTTCCGGTGAGAAACAATACCAAATTGCTCCAAAGCGGATTGTGTCCCACGATAAGCACATTGTCCACGTCATCGTTCAGACGATGCAGCACGGCCACAATGCGTCGCAAGTCGGAAAAATAAAAACACTCCTCCACCAAAATCTCTTTTGGGAAGCCTGTATTCTTCTTTACAATTTTAGCGGTCTCCAAAGCTCGGGTGGCTGGCGATGTAATCATTGTATCAAAAGTCAACTTACGCTCTGTCAATAGCTTGGCTGTCTTGGTTGCCTCATCAACACCCCGCTGGTTCAGCTTTCTGTCCTTGTCGTCTACCGAATCGTCAGACCAGTCGGATTTGGCATGTCGCAATATTAATATACTCTTCATCTGTGGAACTATAATCTAATTCGCAAAGATAAAAAAAATACCATTCACATATACGTAAAAAAACATATAATTTCAAAAAAATATTTAAAGCTCAAAAAAAGAGCAAAAAAAAGAGAGCTCCGAACAGAACTCTCTTTAAAACCAAAAATTAACCTAAAACAAACTAATTAACCTAACAAAACTATGAAAAATAAATTATTTTCTTTATTACACCGTTTGATTTCGGTTTAAAAAGGAGTGTTGCAATCACTGCAACACTCCAGATACAAATAACAACCTAAAATCAAACTATTAACTCAAAAAAATTATAACACTCACTTTTATTAGAAATCTTTATCAGATTCTTTGTTGCAAAACTATGATATATTTTTTATTAATGCAAACTTTTTGGTCTTTTTTTTACAAATTTAATAAAAAAAATTTCAAGTATTTTTTTTTAACATATAACATTTTGCTAATCAACTGTCTATACAAAAAAATCGAAATAACAATATCTAAAAAAACAATTTTATTACGGTTAATCCTGTAGATAACGTTCCACCAAACGAGCAAGCTGCTCTTTGTTGATGGGCTTTACCAAATAATCGTTGAAAACATTGTCATACTGTTCTATTTCGGTATCAAGCAGATAAGCGGTCTGAGCAATAATTACCACATCCGGCGTAATTTTACGTATCTCCTTAGCGGCTTCGCATCCGCCCATCTCGGGCATCCTTACGTCCATAAGCACAAGGTCGATTTTGTTCTCGCGTGCCTTCGTTACAGCCTCATGACCGTTAGCAGCACATATCAAATTAAGATTATACATCGACATAACTTCGGTAAGATACAACATATTGTATTCATTGTCCTCGACAATCAATACATTTTTTACTGTTTCTGCCATAAAATTCGTTTTTTGTGTGCGCAAATATAGCGTTTTTTTTGCAAATTCACACAATTAGTCTTCATTATATTTCTTGTGTCCTATTTTTTAAATAATCAATTTCGCTGCCGTCTAAATATGGCGAAATGGTCAGGAATACACGTTTGTTATAATTATTTATAAATTCAATCTCCTCTACAGAGAGCAAAGCCTTGTTGACAGGACGTGTGTCGATATGGCACAATGTAAGTGTTTCGAAACAGTTAAAATCTTCAAACTCAGATGGTTGTACTACCACAAGGTTTTCAATTCGGATGCCGTACTTGCCTTCGAGATAAAATCCTGGCTCGTTTGACGACACCATGCCGGGCAACATCTGCGTTTTAGTAGCTCCCGGGGATATTGAAACAGGTCCTTCGTGAACATTCAGGCAGAATCCCACTCCGTGACCAGTGCCGTGTCCGAAGTCTTTGCCGCATTTCCACATATTAATTCGACCGATAGCGTCGATTGCCGCACCAGTTGTTTTATTTGGAAATTTAGCTAACGAAATGTTTATCATTGCTTTAAGCACAAGTGTATAGTCGGTAGAGAAATCATCGGAGATTTTTCCCGTAGGTATCACCCTTGTAATATCGGTGGTGCCAGTAAAATATTGTCCGCCCGAATCCACAAGGTAAACACCGTCTTTTTCTATTAAAATATTAGTAGTTTTATCGGGTGCGTAATGCGGCATTGCGGCGTGCTGGTTGAACGCCGAAATGCAGGCGAAACTTTCGGAAATAAACTTGTCGCCCTGCTGACGGAATTCGAGCAGTTTGGCGGCGGCATCAAGTTCGGTAACAGGTTTCGACTGTGCAAGCTGTTGCTCAAGCCAATAGAAAAAACGCTCCAATGCTACTCCGTCCACCACCATGGTCTTACGGATGTTGTTTAGCTCGGTTTCGTTTTTCTGCGCCTTCATCAGCAGCAACGGACTGCGGCGCTGGATTATCTTGCATTTTTTGTTTACCGAAAGATAGAGCGTCGCGTTGGCCGAATTGGTATCCACCAAAAGTGTCTCTCCTTCCGACAACCTCGACAATGCAGTGTACACTAATTCGTAAGCGCACACCACCACGCCAAGTTCCGAAAGATAGTCGGAGATTTGCTTGTCGAAACGTTTCTTATCAGCAAAAAGTACCATGCTACCACTCTTATCAATTATCATAAAAGCCTTAAAAACAGGACAATAACTAATATCCGACGCGCGAAGGTTAAGCAGCCACGCTATTTCAGCAAGGTCGGAGGTCAGAAGTTTGTCGGCTTTTTCGTCTTCGAGTTTGGGAATCAGCAAATTGAGTTTTTCCTTGGTAGAAAGTCCGGCATATTCGGTGTCCAAAGCATAAACCTTTGAAATCTTGGGTTGCGGACGGTCTGGCCAGAACGAAGATGTGAGGTCGAGCTTTTCGTTGATTACTATGCCGAGTGGCGAAAGCTTCTTCTCTATGTCGAAATACGACGACGCGGTGGTGCAAGTGCCGTCGAAGGCAACTACGCCGCCTTTTTTAATGTTACTCTTGAGCCACGACACAAAAGAGGGCTCTGTGGTTTTCACAAGTTGCACTCCTGAACCTTCAAGTTCCTTTGCGCCAGCAATATAAAAACGCGAATCAGTCCACAATCCGGCATAATCCTGAGTTATTACCATGGTGGCATTGTCGCCGGTGAATCCGCACAACTGCTCCACCACACGGTAGTCGTCTGGAACATATTCGCACGAATGAGGGTCGGTGTTGAATATAATATAAGCGTCAATGCCTGCGCTTAGAGCCGCTTGTCTGAGTTTTTGCAAATTACTGTTCATAAAACATTATGTTTAGTTTCACTGCAAAGTTAATAAAAATAGAAAAAAAATAAAAAAAGCAGACCGACAAAAAAGCCGATCCGCCCAAAAAAATAAATAATAATATAACCTCGTTTGTTTTATAAGGAATAGAAAGCTAAAAGATTAAAGGAAAGAATCAAATAAATCTAACACACAGTTGTATTGAAAAATGGTATGATTGGCAATAGATACGCCCACTGCTCCGTATTTGTCGGAGAGCATGACAGTTCTGTGCCCAAGGCTCTCTACACCGTCGTCGATAAGGAGCTGCATCACGATGTCGAGGGGTGTGGATTTACCATAAGAACAGTTTTCCGAAATAGTGCCTTTCTCAAAATACTTTTCGAAACGCTTAACGAGGTCGCGGCCGTCGGAAGAACTATGTCCGGTACGTCCGGTGCTGCCTATGTCGGAGGCATGGTTGGCTGCTGCGGTGCAAAGACCGAGGTCGGGAATGAGCATCGGCAAGTCGCGGACATTCTGAAGGTCGGCGATGAGAGTTTCCACATACGAAGATGTGAGGGATTTAGCGGCGACATAGTCGCGGACATAGGTGTTGGCAAAAAGACGGCCGTTGCTACGTGCAAGGTTGCACAGGCAGATAACAGACTTTTCGTCTTCAGAAAGGTAGCTAACGTCTTTGGCTGTGTTGGCTTTGTTGAAAACTTCAACGTCCCAACGCGAATCACGAACGATTTGAGACTTAGCAGTTAACACCATCATTGTCAACAAACAGATTGCAAAAATAGATTTTCTTAACATAACTCAATTATTTTTATTGAAACATATTCAAACAAAGCGAGTTAATGTTGTTTGTCGGTTGTTGTTATCGTTACAAAAGTTTCTTACCCACAGAACTGTCGTTTCCGAGGAAGGTCTCTCTGACCTCGTTTTTATAAAATCGGTTTATACGGATAAAGGATATAATATAGTTGGCAAGATAAACAAGCCAGATTAAGAAAGCTAACAAAATACGGTAAGCGGGTTCGCCCCAAAAATCGCACAAAGGTATAATGCTGAAAATCAAGCACAAAAGAAAGACCTCTTTGAAATTGATTTCGCTGTGCACGGTGATAAGCCCCTGATTTTTCTCAACTGAGAGCGAGCCTCCCAAAATTCCATTGAAACGGTTGAATCCGTTCCATACAAAACGGCAGAATGTTCCTTTAAATTTGTACTCGTTGTTGTGACGCCAACGGTCGTTCATATAAGCATCCTCAAGCTGCGGGCGCAACCTCTTGAACAGAAGGTCGGCGAACTCCTCTGCCGTCATTTGTGAGTATATCTCGAAGTCTGACTTATATTTCAACAAGGATATCATTTGCGCAAATTTTTTACAAAGGTAAAACAAGTTTAGATTATTTCAATCAACAATTTAGTTAAAAAAACTTTATTTCTGATTTTTATAATCCTGCCCCAACTGTCCGTGATATTTGGGACGGTTGACAGCCTTCCGTTTAAAATCGCTCTCAGCTGTAAAATATCTCAACACAAACTTGGCAGGGAACAACTGGCGGAGTTCAGTTTCGTACTCGCGATGTGTCTGCATCTCCATACGGTCTAACTCGCCGAGCTTGTCCATAGCGGTGGCACATTCGGCGTCAGTCATCTGTTCGAGCTTGCGCCCGTTGTAAGCCTGACGGCGTTGGCAGAAAAGTTCGTCGTACTTGGCGTCGTACTTGTTGTAAACCGGCCAGAATTTCTGAGCCTCGTCTACTGTAAAGCCCATCTCCATAGATATATAAGCTATCTTGTCGGCTTTGTACTGCTTTTTGCGCTGTTCCCATGTGTTGGTGGAGTCGGTCTGAGCCTGCAAGTCCGAAAAAGCGACAGTAAGTAACAACGCACAAACTATATATTTTAGGTACTTCATCATAATGCTTGTTTTAATATCCTTCAATAATAATATCGCCGCTCAGACGGTGTCCGTAGTCGGCAAACTCGGTAGCCGAGTAAGTGATTTCGTTTGAGTGGGTATTGTCGTAAAAATAGTCGCAGAGCGAATATGTGCTGCTCGACTCGATAAGCGAAAATGTGGCGTAATCTTCGTAGAGATATTCATCGGTTTGGTCGGCGGTTTTTGCTGACGGCGACAATACGAACAATCCTGCCACAATGACTGCTGCTGCCGAGGCTATCCACACACTAATTTTGATTATCCTGCTGCGCTTTGACTTAGCCACGACATGAGCCTGCTCCTCTTGCATTATCCTGTCCATCACCTTGTCGGCAAGGCGGTCGGCATATCCAGCAGGAGCTTCTAAGTTAAATAGTCCCTTATAGTCGTCTAAATTCATATTGCAATTCTTTTTGTATGTTTGACTTTGATAATTAATTTTGGTTTAATCTCTTTCTAAATAACTTTCTATTTTTTTTACGGCAAAATGGTATGATGCCTTCAACGCGCCTACCGATGTGCCAAGTATCTCAGACATATCTTCGTAACGCATCTCCTCAAAATATTTCATATTAAACACAATGCGTTGTTTTTCAGGTAATTGTTCTACCGCCGACTTGAGCCGTGACGCGATATATTCGCCAGAATGATGCGGAGAGTTGTCCTCGAAGGGTATCTGATAAAAGTTTTCTTCGCCGTCGAGCGAAACGGTATTGCGGTTTTTCTTATTACGGACAAAAGTGAGAGCCTCGTTTGTAGCAATCCTGTAAAGCCAAGTATACAACGACGATTCGGCACGGAACTTTGGCATTGCACTCCAAGCCTTTACAAATGTATTTTGAACAATGTCGTCCGCCTCCTCATGCGACGTGAAAAAAGTCCGCACATGCGAATAGAGTTTCGCACCGTACCTTTTCATGATAATACGGAAAACTGTTTCTCGTTTTGAAGTATCTTCAAATAGTTTAATAAGTTCAGAGTCGGATATGTTTTCCGTTACGGTCATTATTCAATTTTTTTGCAAAATACTGAAAAAAAATTCACATTTTACGCTATTCTTCTGTTAAAAAATCTTTTCTGATTGCTATATTTGCACACATCAGTTAATTAATTTTTACAACAAATGAACGAAAACATCTTAGGTCTTGAACCTCAACTGCTTTGGAAAAACTTCCGCGAACTGACGCTCATACCGCGTCCATCGAAACACGAGCAGAAAGTTACTAAATATCTTCTCGAATTTGGCAAGGAACATTGCGACGAGGCGTTTATCGACGCTGTGGGCAACGTCATCTTCCGCAAGAAAGCATCTTCGATAGAGATGAGCAACCGCAAGGGCATCCTCCTGCAAGCCCACTGCGACATGGTGCCTCAAAAAGACGACTCATCATCGCATAATTTTATCACCGACCCTATCGAAACCATCGTTTCCAACGGTTTTGTGTCGGCAAACCATACAACCCTCGGCGGTGACGACGGAATGGGAGTGGCTGCTATTATGGCAATAATGGAAGATAAAACGCTGAAACACGGCCCGTTGGAAGCACTCATCACCATCGACGAGGAAACCGGCATGACAGGCGCAAACGGTCTCGAACCCGGCGTATTCAAAAGTGAAATCATGCTTAATCTCGACAGCGAGGAGGACAATATTTTCTACATTGGATGCGCTGGCGGCGTTAATGTGCATATCCAAACCGCGATAGACTACTCCCCCGCCCCATCAGACTCCACAGCTTACGAAATCATTTTAGATGGTTTCTTGGGCGGACACTCAGGATGCGACATACACAAAAACCGTCCCAATGCTATAAAGTTGCTTTTCAGAATGTTATGGATGGCTAAAGAGAAATTTGACATCAACATCTGTAGCATCAACGGCGGCAATATGCGCAACGCCATTCCAAGAAGCAGCAAGGCTGTTATCTTTGTAAACAACTCAAAATCAGACGCTTTTGAGTTGTTTGTCAACAATTTCAACTCTATCCTAAAAAACGAGTACGAGAAATCAGACCCCGATGGAAAAGCCTCGGCAATCAAACCGACCTGCGCTCCTCAGCAATGCCTAACCTGCGAAAGTGCCAAAAAAGTGATGTTTCTTGGAAACTGCATAATTTCAGGCGTTTTTGCCATGAGCGCGGATATGCCCGGATTGGTAGAATCGTCGAACAATATGGCAATCGTTTCTACCAACGATGGAATATTCACCATTGAGAACCTTCTGCGCAGCTCATCATCGTCACAATCGGAATATTTATGTAATATAATAAGGTGTCAATGCGGATACTGCGGTGCGGAAGTCAGTTTTTCGGGCGAATATCCGGGATGGCAGCCGAACCCGAACAGCGAGATTCTGGATATAATGCAAGGAATTTACAAAGAGCTTTTCGGTAAAGAACCTTTGATAACAGCCATTCACGCAGGGCTAGAATGTGGGCTCATCCTCGGCAAATACCCCGACATGGATATGATTTCGGTAGGTCCAAACACTTTCAACGTCCACACTCCTACCGAAAAAATAGAAATAGCATCCACGCAACGTTTTATGCTCCTTCTCCGCGAAACTATCGAAAACGCACCAGTAAAAGGAGGTCTGATTGCCTAAAACATAGAAAAATGTTAACAGTTTCTGATGTTTATAATAGGTTAAAATCCTCGTTGATAGAAATTTACAACGATAAGGCGGAATCGTCGGCGGTTTTGCACCGAGTGTTTGAATATCTTACTGGATTGCCATTTACTGATGTAACGGTTTACCCAGAAAAAGAGGTGGATCCAACATTTGAAACCATCGAAAATGTTTTGGCAAGAATTAAGAAATCAGAACCATTGGAATATATTTTCAACCGTGCCGAGTTTTTGGATTTGAAACTCTATACAGAGAGTTCTGTGCTGATACCACGTCCTGAAACTGAGGAACTTGCAGTGATGGTTTCGGATTATCTTAAACAACGTGAATCAGGATTAAAAATTATTGACATAGGCACAGGCAGCGGATGTATACCAATCTATTTGGCTTTGCAACATCCTGAAAATAAATTTTTTGCGTGCGATATTTCGGATAAGGCATTGTCCACCGCCAAGAAAAACGCACAAAAGTATTCTGTGAAAAATTTAGAAATTTTCTATGCCGATATTCTAAATTATGATAAAAATGAAATTCTAAACAATTTAGAATTTGATGTGATAATCTCAAATCCTCCCTACGTTACCGACAGCGAAAAATCGTTGATG